>JAHFAC010000181.1:3497-4926 GCA_023250755.1 Bacteriovoracaceae bacterium
TTCCCCGATCTCCATCACGGTCATCACAGCCTTTACAGCAGGATGTTTAATTTCTGAGATGTCTTTTATGGTTTCGATTTGCGAATAAACGATCCGATGACGGTGCTCAAAAAAAGGAGGCAGTTTTCGGCAGCTGATATAGCAGTATTTGTCGATGGTGGTCGTCAGGACAGCGCCCCCATTGTTGCGATACCAGGCAGGGTAATCGGTGCCGCCTCCAAAAAACGAAATTCTAAATGGCGTTCGACTAATAATCACAAAGCGATCTCCCCTTAAAAAGGTCCCTTGAAACGTTGTTCGTATGAATAAAATCGATCTCCCGAAACATCGGTTTTAGGAAGATTAAGGACTTTTTCGGCTGTTCGGACAATATTGAGTGCGCTGGGGTAAAACAGGGTTTCCAGGGGACGTGTGGTTGGGCAAGGAACAGGTTCAAAGCCCAGGCGTTCAACGGGTTTTTTGAGCGAATCAAAGCACTGATAAGAGATTTGAGCTGCCAGTTCTGCACCAAAGCCGCAGAATACCCAATCATAGTCAGCCACGATGCAATGCTGAGTTTTTGAAACCGATTGGAGAAGGGTTTCTGAGTCTAAAGGTGAGATTGAGCGAACGTCTACGATTTCGGCTGAGATGCCGGCACGCTCTAGGATTTCAGCGGCTTGAAGTGCTTCAACCGTCATCCATGAAGTTGTGACCAGGGTGATGTCTTTGCCGGGCTTTCGCACCTTGCACTGGCCGAGTTCGTACTTCTCTGAAGTATTGACCTCGCCTGAGATGTCGTAGAGCCAACGATGCTCTAAGAAGATGACTGGATTCTCATCCTGGATTGAAGCTCGAAGCAGACTATAAGCATCCTGAGGAGTGGAGGGCATGACTACTTTGATTCCGGGGATGTGCGCGAAAGAACCATGGAGAGATTTGCTATGTTGCGCGGATTGTCCCCAGCCCCTGCCGATTACGGCACGGATGACCAGAGGCACCTTGAGTTTTCCGCCTGTCATATAACGGATATTGGAAATCATATTGATGATCTGATTGATCCCGAGAAGCATAAAATCTGCACGGATATGAACATGAACAGGTTTGAGGCCTGAGACTGCGGCACCGAGCGCCATGCCGGTCATGGCATCCTCTGAAAGGGGCGTCCCAAAAACACGGCGTTCGCCAAATTCTTCCAGCAGGCCTTGGGTGCTGCCAAATATTTTTTTATGGTCGGGTACGTCGAGTCCAAAAACAAAAACGTTTGGGTCTGCCCTCATTTCGTCTGCTTGGGCTTGAGCTAGGGCGTCTCTGAAACTGAGTTGTTGCATTCTGGTTCATCCTTCTGTGACTTCATTCAGTAAATTGCACAGGGCTCGGATTTTCATTTCCTCTAGGCCCGGATAGTTCCCTAGGTAAAAGCCATAAAAATGCAGGTGATCTACCTGAG
>JAHFAC010000005.1 GCA_023250755.1 Bacteriovoracaceae bacterium
TTTCTCAGCATTCGATTTTTGCCCATTGCGTGCACTTAAGCGATGAGGACATGGAACTCATGGCTAAAACCGGTACTTCTGCAATTTACAATCCCGAGTCCAATATGAAATTAAGCTCATGATCGGCCCCTGTACATCTGCTTCTTAAAAATGGGGTGCGGGTCGGGATTGGGACGGACGGTGCGGCCAGCAATAACGATTTGAGTATTTTTAGGGAGATGGATACGGGTGCTAAGCTTCAAAAACTGATGTTGCAGGATAATGCCGCGATTTCAGCCCATCAAATGTTGAAGATGGCGACGCAGGGGGGAGCAGCGGCTCTGGGATTAGGGGATGAGACCGGCAGTCTCGAAGAAGGAAAAGCTGCAGATTTTATTTGCGTCGATTTAACGGAGCCTCATATGCGTCCTATCCACAATCTTGAAAGCCTTCTTGTCTATTCGACAACGGGTTTGGAAGTGAAGACGGTCGTTTGTCACGGAAAAATTTTGATGGACGACGGAGAATTCAAAGTGCTGGATCCTGAAGAAGTCTATTCGCAGGTGGATCGATTCAAAAATAAAATTCAGGAGAATTTACCCAGGAGTCATGTCAGAAGTGCTGCCAGGAGAGGTCAATGACGGACTTCAAGGTAGCTCATGAGATTCTTGAGATTTGCCAGCGCCTTCATTCTAGGAACATGCTTGCTGCGGCTGATGGAAACATTAGCTACCGAGTTTCAGATCAGCAGATCCTGATCACACCGACCGGACTAAACAAGGCTTTTATGAAGCCTTCTGACGTTGCGGTCATTACGCTCGACAATCAGATTTTGAGTGGAAAACCCTCGAGCGAACGTCTCATGCATTTGGAGGTTTATCGCCAATGTCCTCAGGCCAAAAGCGTGGTCCATGCTCATCCGCCAGCGGCAGTAGCGTGGAGCGTAGCTTACCCTGATTTGAAGGAGCTCCCGTCGGAGTGTCTTTCTGAGGTTATTTTAGCGGTCGGACGAATCCCGATTGTTCAGTATGCTCGGCCGTCCACACAGGAAATGGGGGATCATCTCAGGCCTTTTCTCCCAGATTGCCGAGTGATGGTTTTGGCTCGGCACGGTGCCCTGAGTTGGGGAGAGTCGCTTCATGAGGCTTACAATGGAATGGAGCGATTGGAGCATTCTGCACAGATTCTCATGTACGCATGTACTTTGGGAGGATTGACGTCGTTACCAGCGCAAGAGCTGGATGCTTTGCGAAGCATGAGGGCAAAGCTTGGAGCTAAAACGCTATGAAAAACATGAAATCTCTTGGACTTCTCTTTCAAGACGGAAAGTTGCTAGTCTTGGATCAGCAAAAACTTCCTCATGAAGAAGTCTGGCTGACCTGTGAGTCACCTGAGCAGATGATCCAATTGATTCAGGCGCTCAAGATTCGAGGTGCTCCGCTGATTGGCGTCGGTGCTGCGCTGGCTTTAGCGGCTTACGCAGAAAAAGGAGCGAGTCGTGCTAAGATTTTAGACGCAGCTTTAGCTCTCAGGATTGCACGCCCGACTGCAGTGAATCTCATGGCTGCTGTGGACCGTGTTGTTTTGAATTGCGTCAAGGGTGACTTGACGGTTTCAGGGATTTTGAGCCGTGCTGAGGCGATCTTTGATGAGGATGTGGTCCTTTGTGATACGATTGCCTGCCATGGCGAGTTACTCATTGAGGATGGCGACGGTGTATTAACTCATTGCAATGCCGGAGGGCTTGCCACGGCCGGGATTGGGACAGCTCTTGGAATTATTCGGCGCGCACATGAAAAGGGTCGAAAATTTCATGTTTTTGTCGATGAAACTCGGCCGCTTTTACAAGGCGCTCGCCTGACCGCTTGGGAGTTAAGTCAGTTCGGGATCCCTTACACTCTGATTTGCGACTCCATGTCAGCGATGTTGATGCGTCAGGGGCGGATTCAGAAGGTTTTTGTCGGTGCCGACCGGATCGCGCGCAATGGCGATTTTGCGAATAAGATCGGTACTTATACAGTTGCGCTGGCGGCGCGGTATCACCAAGTTTCCTTTTACGTGGCGGCTCCCTACACGACGGTGGACCTGGCCTGTCCTGATGGTTCAGCGATTCCGATCGAAGAGAGAACACCGGATGAAGTCAGGGCGGGCAATAGCCCTGCTGGATGTTCGGTTTATAATCCTGCGTTCGATGTGACTCCTGCAGAACTGGTGAGTGCCCATGTTTTGGATCGAGGGGTGGTACGGTTGAGGGATGGGGCAAAGCTTGAGGATTTTAGCTCACGATGTACTTAAGCTTCCACTTGCCATATTCTTTTTCCCAGACGTTGGATTTTTCTCGGTAAAAATCCATCACCTCCCAGAAAAAATCCTCTGTGATGCCGAGATAGCTCAAGAACCATTTGAAGTGCCGCTCCGGAAATTCACCATCGAATCTTCTCACCAAGGCAACGCCTTCTTCTCGGGTGATATGGTTTCTGCGGATGTCTTGCTGCGCATCCCGTGATGCGCGACCCAAACCGAATTTCATGTGGGACAAGTAGAAGTGAAAGCCATCGGCCTTGTCGTCAAGGCTCGCGTACTTGGTATAGGTCCCCTCGGAGCGCCCCTCGTCGTTGGTCTCGAATCCCGTATGCTTGATGGCATAATAGAAATTTTCTTGGGGGGTCCACTTGCTGTAATAAGAGAACCAATGCATTTCGAGTCCATTTTTGGCGATCACATCAGGAGGTGGAGCCTTATACCATTGGAGTGAGCGCGGCAGGATTTCATCAGATTTGAGCAGGTTTCTTTCAACGCCCACTTGAACCAGGTGATCCACTGACGCGCCCTTGTAATAAGCTTTCTCCCACTCCTCAGGCCCTTCTTTCGGGAGATTTTTGTATTTGGTCATTCCACCGTATTCGAGCTCGCCGTTCTCGCCGTAAAAAATCAATTTAACATTAAATTTTTCGGCAATATGAAATGCGAAGGCTTTTTGTCCATAAGCGAATGGCTCCCAAGCGTCACCTTTAAGCTCAAAGGCCAATCGTGAGAGTTTTCGGTGGACAACGCCATCTGGTTGACCGATCAAATTTGTAAAACCGCTAGAAACAAAAGCCTGGAGGTTGCGCCAACCGATTTCGGTCCAGTCAAAGGGCGCCCAAGTGACGCAGAGCGGGTTCATTCCGTAACGATGCTTGAGCTGATGAGCGACGACGGCACTATCCTTGCCGCCGCTGCCAGGAACAACGACGTCAAAGGAGCCATCCGTACGACGAAATCGATCGCAGAGCTCTTTCAATTCTTTTTCACGCGTAACCCAGTCCACAAGGTGGTCTTTCTCGTGCGCCCATTGACAGGCTGAGCAGACCCCTTGCTCATTGAGCAGGGTTCGAGGACGTTGATTCGAGACGACGCAGTTTTTGCAGAAAGCAATCTCCTTCGGAAGATCGTCGAACTGCTTATCGAGTGTGAGATTCAATGCCATAAAACCTCTACAAATCACCTTTCAAGAAATTATCCAAAAGTTTGAGTCCGAAGGTCCCGCTTCGCTCGGGATGGAATTGCACTCCGATCACGTTTTTTTTGCGAATCACAGAATGAAATGAGTTGAGGCCGTATTCAGTTTTCGCAAGGCAATCATCAGGGCTGTTTACTTGGACTTTATAAGAATGAACAAAGTACATTGGAGCTCCTGCTGGAATGTCACGCAGCAGGGTCGATCGCCAGCTCTTGATGCTTTCGACTGGATCAATTCCGTTCCACGTCATATGCGGAACTTTAACTTTTGATTCACCGCTCCCGGGTTGAATCGGCGTTACTTGTCCGTCGATCAGACCCAAGCCTTCCCATTCGCCATTCTCATAGGAAACAGAGGTCAAAAGCTGCATGCCAAGACAAATCCCCAACAAAGGGCGGCCGCGTGCCGAGTAATCTTTTAATGCTTGAATGAGGCCCCGTTCACGAAGATTTTTTATCCCGTGCTCAAATGCGCCTACACCCGGCAAAATCAGCTGATTTGCGGCAAGAACGTCATTTGCAGAATGTACGGTTTTGACTTTGGTGTCGAGAGACTCGAGTGCCATGCGAAGATTAAAAAGATTGCCTAGTCCATAATCCAGGAGAGTGACGGCAGTTTTTGCTTCTTGGATCGAAAATGGACCGACCGGAATCGCCCGTTGGCCACAGTAGACGAAGCTAAGAAAATCCCAATTGCCGAGAACTAGGTGCCGACCCATGCGCAGCGCTTTGCTCGCACTAAACTGGTCATACGACGGGTAGGCATCCATATATTTATAGTGAAATGCAGACGCCACAGAAACCGCGTCGGCTTTGCCTTCTCTTATCGCCTGGATGAGATGCGCTGGCTGCCCAGCGCCTCCACAGGCAATGACCGGGATAGGGACTGATTCAGAAATTTTTTGGATGAGCTCAAGATCGAACCCGCGACCTGTTCCCTCTTGATTGATGGAGGTCAGGATAATTTCGCCCGCGCCTAAGTCCACCACTTGCTTGGCCCAATCCATCGCATTGAGGTGGGTAGGCTGTCTACCGTAGTCAACCCAAACCCGATACTCGCCATTGGATTTACGATAAGTCTCAATTGAGCTGACGATGCATTGCGATCCGAACACACGGGCGGCTTCTTGGATCAGTTTCGGGTTCTCAACAGCTGCCGTATTGATGGCCACTTTGTCAGCTCCTGCACGTAAAACTGCTCGAATGTCCTCTACCGAACAAAGGCCTCCCGCAACGGTAATTGGAATAAAAACTTTAGACGCTGTCTTTGAGATGATTTCTAGCAGGCTATTTCTTCGGTAAAGGCTGGCCACCGTATCTTGAAAAAACAGCTCGTCAGCACCTTCATGGTAATAGAGGTTGGCGAAATACTCTGGGGTGCCTACCACGCGATAGCCGTCAAACTGAATCCCTTTGATGAGATTAGGTCCCTTGACATCTAATCGGGGAATGATTCGAACTATACCCTTCTTCATTTGATCTCTTCATAGCGGAACGTGAATCGAGAAACAACTACCATGCACTCAATCCCCCATCGACTACCAGGGCCTGACCGGTGATATAGCTGGATGCGTCGGAAGCCAAGAAGATCAGAGCACCGACCATCTCTTCGGGGTCAGCCATTCGAGCCATCGGAATTCTAGCAGAATATTTTTCAGTAAAAACTGAGTTTTGTCCGCTCTGCACGCCACCGGGGATTAACGTATTGACTCGGATGCCTCGAGCGCCCCAGAGGGTTGCTAAGTAGCGAGTCATCCCGACCACAGCGGCTTTAGATGCGCAATAAACAGCAGGAGTGTTAATCTGCGTGCCAAGATAGTGGGATCCTTCATAGATGCGCGTATCGGGAGCCAGGATCCCATAAATCGAGCTTGTTTGAATGACACTTCCCTTGATTTCATTTTTCAGCATATGAGCGCCGACGGCTCGTGCGACTAAAAACATCCCATCCACATTAACGGACATCACTTCTCGCCAATCGTCCATGCTGAAGCGTTCCGTCTCAGCAAAGAATCTTTTTACATCCTTAGTTTTACTGGCGGCATTGTTGTGGAGAACGTGGATTTTTCCAAATTTTGCGACTGCTTTTGCGAGCATTGCAGTGACCGAGGATTCATTAGAAACATCACATTGGATTCCTAATGCTTGGACGTCGTATTGCCGAGAGATCTCAGATGCGAACTGATCCACCTGAGCTTGATCTAAGTCGACGATGATGAGATTTGCGCCAAATTCCGCAAGACCTTGGCAGAAGTGTCTGCCTAAAATCCCCACTCCTCCGGTAACGATTGCGGTTTTTCCATCGAGCCTGAAGCGATTCATGTATTTACCAGACATCTTGAAATCTCTTTCTGTGGATGGCGATGAATTTGACCCACTCGAAATCCAATTCTGAATCAATATCAATTGAGCGTTCTTCAGGCATTTCAAAAAGTCGGGTGCCTGTCTGAAAGACTCCTTCGCAGTCCATAAGGGTTTGCCGTTTCCAGGCGTAAATGGATGCGTTCATATCAAAGCAGCGAGGCGCATCTTGGCGCCGAAGAATGGGATTTGAGAGAGTTTTTGCGAGTTTGACCGACCCATCCGATAGCTCTTCAGCAAGATTGAAATAAGGGGAGCGACGCGCAGGTGCTCCTGTGATGACGTTGGGAGCGTCGCTTGATTCGAGGAGTTGGACGGCACCTTGGATATCCGAGACGAGTCGGAGCGGAGAAGTCGCGTCCAGATCCACAATAATATCAAAGCGCCGGTCGAGAGTGGTCTCAGCGCTCAGCACACAGTGACGGATGGCGGGTAATTTTCCGGCAGTATCGGTGGCCATCTCAGCCGGACGGACGATGGCAAGCTCGACTCCGTATTCTCGAGCGACTGATAGAATTTGCTCGGAGTCGCTACTTACTGCGATCGAATCAAAAAGACCTGATTTCTGGGCCTGTAAAATGGAATAAGCCAGGAGGGGTTTACCGGCAAGCTCTCTCAGGTTCTTGCCCTTGACTCCCTTGGATCCACCGCGTGCGCAAAGGGTGCAAAGTCTTTTCATGAATGAACCCAAATCCCCTCTCGATTTGATTTTTCTATGGCTTCGGCGAACAGAAGTGTTTTTAGTCCTTCTGAGAGCGAACAAACGTCTTTTCCTGAATGATTTAGGATGGATTGATGCAGGGTTAAATAGGTGGAGTCGCGGTCATTTTCGAATTTTTCGGTTTGACCCTCTAAATTCAAAAATCCATTTACCAAATCTGCGTGGTAAGTGTGTTCAGCAGTATTTATGGTGAGGGTTCTTTGACTGATGCGGTCCAGGTAGTTGAGCTCGAGAGTGATGACTGGACAGCGCGCAGTGCGCATCAGGATGGAGCAAGTGTCTTCAGCATCGATGTCTAGATCACTAAATTTTCCTGCAATCGCAGTCACCGAGTTCCAATGTCCAAAAATCCAAGTCAAATAATCAAGCTCATGACTGAGATCCCTCAAAACTCCGCCGCCT
Source organism: Bacteriovoracaceae bacterium (assembly GCA_023250755.1). Taxonomy (GTDB): domain Bacteria; phylum Bdellovibrionota; class UBA1018; order UBA1018; family UBA1018; genus JAHFAC01. The sequence continues at coordinate 6,965 of JAHFAC010000005.1, forward strand.
TCTTTTTTTTGAGCGGAATAACTTTCTCGATAGTCTTGGTGAGGCCGCCAGGAGGGCAGGTATTGGCCAACATAAGCGTTGATTGAGCAGATCTTCTGGTCAGCCAGGATGTTTTTCAGGCGAGTAAGAATTGGATGGAATCGCAGATTATATCCCACAAAAACCTGCATTTTACCCAGAGGGCCGATTTCTCTGAAATTCTCAAAGACTGGTTTTTCGATTAAAATCTTGCCCGAATAGCCGGTGGCGTGAAGTTCTTGCAAGCTCGTAAAATGTTTTGCGGTTGAATTGGCGATGACCACGTAATCGGGCTTCATTTGTTTAACGGCTGTTTGAAGGTCGCTAAAGCGATTTTGACCTGGCTCCAGGTGTTGGCTGACGACCCCGACGTCGAGGCCCAGTCGAGTTAAAATCCCAGCGTGCCGTTGACCGATGGAGCCTTGACCGATGACCAGAGCGTTCATTGAGTCATCTCTTGGTGAGTCGCATTCGCTTTTTCAAAATCATCCAATCTTCCGATATCCATCCAATATTCACGGACAGGGAAGGCCCCAATGGGACTTTTGGTGTCAATCAGCTCTGCAAACAGCGAGGTCATGTCGAAGGTCTGCCCCTTAGGAATGCGATCTAAAACCACGGGATTGAGTACGTAAATCCCACCATTGACAAAGAATTTATGAGTCGGTTTTTCATCGATGCTGTGAATATGGTGATTGCGTTGATCGAGCGAAACCACTCCGTAAGGGACTTGAAACTCATATTCTTTCACGCACATGGTGGCTATGGCGCCCTGTTGAATATGGAATTCGAGCAGTTGATTGAAGTTTACTTTGGTCAGGAGATCGCCATTCATGACGATCACTGGATTTTTGGGTTTTACGGGGAGCAAAGAGAGTGCCCCGGCGGTTCCCAGTCTTGTTTCTTCTTCGACATATTGGATTTTTGCTCCAAACTGTGAGCCATCTTGAAAATAGTTTTTAACCATTTCAGCTTTATAGTTGACCGAAAAATAGAAAGAGCGAAACCCCTGTGAGATAAAATTTTCGACAATGCTTTCTAGAATCGGTTTGGATCCGACCCTCAACATGGGTTTAGGAGTATCTCGGGTCAGGGGATAAAGCCGGTGCCCCATTCCGCCGGCCATAATGATGACGGGATTATCGTGAGTCTCTTTATTGAGAAAATCCTCAAGTGCCGCTAATCCCAAGATCCGACGACTTGTATCAAGGATGGGGAGTTGCCTCAGTATATGGCTTTTGAGGAGCGAAAAAATTTCGTCTTGTGTGGTAGATGGGCCCGCGACCAGGGGATTACAGTTCATGACTTCACCGACTGAGTGATCCAAGGGGATGCCTCGGAGGATGCCTCGTCGAATATCCCCATCCGAAACTGTTCCAATCAATCGTCCTTCTTCGTCGATGACCAGGGCTAGTTGCATGCCGCCTGAATCAATGACCTTGATTGCCTGAACGATCGAGGTGCCTTGCTGGATCAAGAGATCTTTCCAATTAGAGATTTTTTTGACCATGGTTTTACCTCCTAATCCATTCAATCCTGTCAACACTGCTTCATTCAATAATGAGTTCGTCGGATCCATAATCACGGTGGGCCTTCTTTCCAAGTAACTCCCAATATCGAATCGGAGACATTCCACTCCCTGGGCGTTTGGTGGTCAAGTTTTCTATGGAAAACTTTTCGCCTTTTTTAATCGGGCGACCGGTGACTAAACTCTTCCGTGCAATCGGAATATTTTTCAACTCCGAGGGGGAAGGTCGCTTTTTTCCATCGCCCACTGCCGATTCTACGGCGCGAACTGCTTTGACGAGGGCGATCAGCTCATCGGGATCGATCGAGGCCGGGTGATCGGGGCCAGGGAGTGTTTTATCTAAAGTGAAGTGTTTTTCAATCACTACAGCGCCCCTGGCTGCTGCGGCGATGGGGATGGTGATTCCCGGCGTATGATCAGAGTATCCGACAGGCAGGCCAAACTCACGAGCTAACGTATCCATGGCGTGAAGATTCACATCTTCAAAGGGGCAAGGGTACTCAGTCGTGCAGTGGAGGAGCGTTACTTTTGCTTTTAGGGCGGATTGTCCCGGCTTGGATGCAAAGGCTTGACGAAATGTTTTTTGGCCAGGTTGAATTCTTTTCTTGTTCTTTTGAGCCTCATCAATAAAGCCGAAGGCCAGAACCGAAAGAGCCTCTCTGACTTCTTTCAATGTACTCATTCCGGTTGAGAGGAGTACGGATTTATCTTTACGCGCGATTTCGAGCAAGAAAGGCGCATTGGTCAACTCGCCAGAAGGAATTTTGATCAAGGGAAGTCCATACCGGTCAGTCAATAAGTTCAAGCTATCTGAATCAAAGGGCGCCGACAAAAACCGGATCCGCTTCTTGCGACAGTGCTGAATCAGGATTTTATGCGCTGCTGGGCTGAGTTCGAGTTTCTTCAGCATTTCAAACTGAGACTCAGATGCACCCGTAAGCCGTTTTTGGTAGCTGGCTTTTTGAGCGGATTTTGTGCTGAGATTTTCTGTCTTAAAGGTCTGGAACTTCACGAAGTCAGCGCCTGCTGTAGCGGCAACGTCAATCAATTGCAGGGCCCGGTTGAGGTCCCCGTTATGGTTGACGCCCGCTTCTGCGATAAGGATGATTTTTTTCATTTCGCCTCCCGAGCGGGTACGCCGAAGGCTTTGATTCCACCTGATTCAAAAGAGTGAATCACCAGTGAGCCTGCTCCGATCAAGGTCTCTGGGCCTAAAATTATTTTTTGAATGATCGTTGATCCGGCACCAATCAAGGATTTTTCGCCGATTTTGACAGAACCGCAAACAGTAACACCGGGGGCGATGTGAACGTGATCGCCGATCTCTGAATCATGATCAATGGTCGCACCTGTATTGATGATCGAGTTGCTTCTGATTTGGCAACCAGGCTGAATGCGCACTCCGGCCATGATTTGAACTCCTTCACCCAAGCTTACTTCAGATCCTACCCAAGCGGTGGGATGGATCAGGGTTAAGAATTCGTAGCCTCTTTCTCGAAACTTATTAAAAACGGTTCTTCGGGTTTGGGTGGATGAGACTCCCCCGAGTCCATTGACTAAATGAACTTCAGAAGGGGAATGCTTGAGGACCCAGTCTTCACCCCCTAAGATGGGAACTCCGAGGATTTTCGTTCCGTGTTTCACTGGATCAGTATCGACCGCTCCCATCACAGAGTGATCCAGAGCCCGAAGAGTATCCAGTAAAACCTTGGCGTGACCTCCGCAGCCAAGAACAATAATAGGGCGAGCGTGTGGCTGTTTTTTCATGGCTGGGCGCCCCTGATTTCGGGAGAGTCAAAAAAAGGTTTTCTGGACAGGGTTGTCAGATCCACTTGAGCCAAAGTCTCCTTAATCCGTGTGGAGGCGGTGCCATCTCCGTAGGGGGATTGGGCTGTCTCTAGGGTTGCGCGGAACTCAGCCGACAGCGCTTTTCGAATGGCCTGGGCGATTTGCACCGAGTTTTCTGCGCAATCGATGACGGTGGGGCCCCGGAGGCGCCCCTTTTGACGATCTCCGATGTTGACGGTGGGTTTTTTTAATGCAGGCACTTCAATTAAGCCGCTCGATGAATTTCCGATGACTACATCTGCGATTCGCACAGCGCTGAAATATCCCCGTTGCCCCAGAGCGGTGGCGACTTGGATACGATGAGAGTCTTTAGCGGCATAGGTGTCAATCAACTGAGAAAGCGTACGGCCATCGGTGTCAGCGTTGGGGCGTGTAAAAAGAATGTGGGCTTCTGGAAATTGGTCCAGAGCCGCGAAAAGCTCACTCAAAGTGTCTTTGGGTGTCCGATGAGCCAAAGTAACGGGATGGTAGGTGACGAGAAAACCGAGTGAACCCCACTGGATACCAAATTTTTGCTCAAACTCCGCTCGGTCCAAAAATTTTGTCTTGTGGATTGCATCCAATCCCGGTGCTCCGAAATTGAAAACACACCCGGGATTTTCTCCCAGCTGAATTACGCGCCTTCGGTGTGGCTCCGCCGAGACGAAGTGAAGGTGGGACATTTTGGTGATGGCGTGCCGGATGGACTCATCGATGGCACCTTCGGTGACTTCTCCCCCATGGAGGTGAGCGATGGGGAGCCTGGCGATCATTGCGGCCTGAGCCGCCGCTAAGATTTCAAATCGATCACCCAATATAACGACTAAATCGGGTTGAATTTGCGCAAAGGCATCGGCAAATCCAATCACGCCTAGGCCTATAGATTTGGAAACCCCGGTTGGCGTATCACTCGAAAGCAAACTCTCGACACGGTAAGTGACCTTAAATCCGTCCTCTTCAATATTTTTCACAGTCAGACCGAACTCGGGTGAAAGGTGCATCCCCGTAACTACGAGAGTGAGCTCGAGGGTGGGATCGGATTGGATTTCTTTCATCAGACCACGCAAAATCCCGTAATCTGCCCGAGAACCCGTGACTACGCAGATTTTTCGACTCATACGTCCCCTCCCAACTGACTGCTGCTCGGAAGATTGATCAGCCTCTTCTCAAGGTCTTCAGAGACTGAGAGATCTGCTCTCGGACAGGATTGATACATGGGCAATCGATGCATCAGGATCCATGCTGGTCGCATCATGAGTCCGTACTGATGGGCAAACTCTAAAAAAGCATCTCTTTGATGCGTATCGGGTGAGTCAAAGAGAAAGGCATTGAGCCAGTAATTGCTTTGGGCGAAACTGGGTTCTTTAAAAAATTTTACACCGGCTAGGCCACGAAAGGCGGACTCGTATCTTTGAGCCAGGGCGCGTTTTTTGGATACAAACTGGTCCATCTGCTCCAGTTGAGCACAGCCCAGGGCTGCATTGAGATTAGGCAGCCGAAAGTTGTATCCAATCTGGTCATGAAAAAACTTCCAAGGATGTTTTTTCTTGGCGGTGGTGGAGAGGTGCTTCGCCTGTTCACCCAGCTCTGGATCGTTGGTCAAAATCGCTCCACCTCCGCCGGTGGTGACAATTTTATTTCCGTTGAAGCTAAGAGAAGCGACTTTTCCGTGGTTTCCGGTGTGGCGTCCCTTGTATTTGGATCCCAAGGATTCTGCGGCATCTTCAATCAGTTCTAAGCGGAAGTCTGAGCAAGTTTCTGCCAAGGCATCCAAATCCACCGGGTGGCCGTAGATATGGACCGCGATGAGAGCGCGGATTCGGCGCCCTGTTTTTTTGTTAAAGCAGCCTTCTCCACGCAGTTCTGCGATGTCTTTAAGATAGGCGCGAAGCGCTTCTGGATCGATTCCGAGAGTGATTTTATCACAATCTACGAAGTGAGGAATCCCGCCAGAGTGATGAACAGCATTTGCCGTGGCAATAAACGTGAGAGCGGGTAAGAGCACCTCGTCTCCTGCTTCGACTCCCACCAGGCGGCAACAGACTTGGAGAGCGACTGTTCCATTGACTGCGCTGATAGCGTGCTTAGCGCCGGTGTACTCTGCCAGGCGCTCTTCAAAAAGATCGACGAATTTACCGACCGAAGAGACCCAGCCGGTGTCCAGGCATTCTTTGACGTAGTCCCATTCTTTTCCACAAAAAGAAGGTTCGTGAAGCGCGACGGTTGCGGCGTCGGTTCGGATCGCGGTGCGAGTGGCCTCTATGATTTGCTGAAAGAGGGGGGCGCCCTTCAATCCTGCGGTCATAGATTATAAATACCCGTTTTGTAGAGTTCGAGATTTTTATGGCTGGTGAACCATTCGATCGTTTCAATCAGCCCTGTTTTGAGTCCGCTCAGACCTGGGTGCTCAGGCTTCCATCCCAGGAGTTTTTCAGCCTTGTGGTTATCACCCCAGAGTCGCTCGACTTCGCTTTTCTCGGGTCTAAAGCGAGCGCCATCGGCAATGATTTCGATTTTTCGGTTCATGAGTTCTGCAATGAGCTGTGCTGTTTCGCCAATTGAGATTTCAAAGTTGCTGCTGATGTTGATTTCTTCGCCCACCGAGAGGGGACTTGCTGCTACCGCCATGAATCCCCGCGCTGTGTCCCTGACAAAGCTGAAGTCGCGAGTGGGGGAGAGCTTTCCGAGTAGAATTCGGCTCTGTCCCGAGGCGATCTGAGAGATGATCGTTGTGATAATGGCTCGTGCCGATTGGCGAGGCCCATAGGTATTGAAGGGTCGGATGACGGCAACGGGCGTTCCAAAGGACCGGTAGAAAGAAAGTGCAAGCTGATCTGCCCCGATTTTGGTGGCTGAATAGGGGGATTGTCCCTGGAGTGGATGGTCTTCAGTGATCGGAGCAAAACGGGCTGTACCGTAAACTTCACTGGTCGAGGTATGAACGACTTTTGAAATTCCGAACTCACGGGCGGCCTGAAGAACATTGAGAGTGCCTTGGACATTGGTTTCGACGTAACTAGCAGGCGAATGATACGAATAAGGAATCGCAATCAGAGCCGCGAGATGGAAGGCGACGTCACACGACTTCATCGCTTCTTTCACCCCAAAGGGATCACGGATATCGCCTGAAAAGACTTCAATCTCGGAGCGGATTTCTTTGGGAGAATGGTCGAGCCAACCCCAAGAATTAAAAGAATTGTAAAACACGAAGGCTTTGACGCGGCAGCCCTCCCGAACCAGCATTTCCGCCAGGTGGGAGCCGATAAATCCGTCTGCGCCGGTGACAATGACCCTCTTTCCTTTGAGATTTTGAAGATTCATAGAGGCCGCTAATCTAAGCGGTTTTATTCAAAAAAGCCAGAGATGAGTAACCCAGCCCTTGACGGATAGGCGGGAGAAGACTGATATGTTTTCCATGAGGATTGTCTGGGTTTCTACTGAATCTCGAACTTGCGGGATTGCTGATTATTCCAAAGTACTTTGGTCGCCTGTTCAAGCGGCATTGAAGAGTGCTGGGGTTGAAGGGATTTTCGTTTCACTCGATCAATCTAGAGGCGACTTTAAGACGTACGAATCGCTCAAGCAGGAACTCCTCAGGTTATCGCCAGAGGGGATTCATTTTCAGCATGAATATGGAATTTGGGGCGGAAAAAACCCACCCTATTACTGGTTTCCTCGGCTGATTCGCTCACTCAGAAAAAACCTCCCCCAAAGCCGTTTGACGGCAACCGCGCATACGGTTCTTTCAAGAGAGTATCGATTTCCGTTGAAAAGGAGGGGTTGGGAGGTTCCTTTTCGAGTCTTTGCTAATTGTTTTTTATTAAAAAGGCTTTGGAACTTATGGGGTGAAAGGACTTGGGGTGAATTGGATGGGGTGGTGGTCCACTCGTGTCTGCAAAAATCTCTCGTGGAGCAATCGGGCTGTAAATACGTAGAAGTCATCCCTCATTTTGTGGCTCAAGGAGAGTTTGGAAAGAGGATGAAAAGCACGGCAGCACGTGATTCGAGCCAGCCTAAAAAGACAGTGCTGGTTTTTGGTTTTTTCACGCCCGAAAAGGGACAAGATATCGCGATCGAGGCTTTGGCAAAACTCCCTGCCGATGTACGCATGATTTTAGCCGGAGGGATCAGGCGTAAAAAAGATGAGTCTTATTTTAATCAGTGCATGCTGCGTGCACGTGAGCTGGGTATTTCAGACCGATTAGAAATGACAGGTTTTGTCGATTCCAATCAAATCGACGATCTTTATATGCGTGCGAATCTGGTACTCGCCCCTTGTCGTGAGACCAGTGGATCTGGATCGTTGGCCCAGGCTCTTGCTCGGGGTGGACCGGTATTGGCTTCAGATTTATCCTTGAATCGAGAGATTGCTGAACGGGAGTCTGAGGCACTCACTTTTTTCAGAGCAGGGGATGCCTCAGATTGCGCAAAAAAGATGCTCGAAATTTTAGAAAATGAAGAAATTTCTCTCAAGCTTCAAAAGGGAGCTCGTCGGTATGCTGAGGCTTGCTTGCCCGCATTGACTGCCGAAAAGCATTTGCGATTTTTCAGGTCAGTGGGGTTGTTGAAATGAAGTTCAAAAGTGCTTTTTTGGCTGCTCTTTTAGTGATTGGGTTACTTTCTCCGTTGGCGCTGTTGTTGCGTACTCAGCAGCCGTGGAACTGTTTTCAGCGAACTTACGATGAGTCGTATTTTCTTCAAGCTGTGACAAATTGGGCAGACGGAAAAGGATTTCGCACCCATGCACAGCTGAAGCCCTTTGACCCCGGGATTACCATTGGGTTGCCGATGGCATGGGGGGCAACCCTCATCAAAAAACTAACTGGGCTAGAGTGGACTCAATCGGCTCGTTTTTGGGTCTATCTTAATTTTTATTTTCTACTCGCTTTGGTGACATGGGCCGGCATTCGAAGGGGACGTACAGCCAGCTCAGGACTGATTGCACTTGCGCTTTTTGGTTATGCCGTGTGTAAGGCACCGGCCGCTCCTTATGCGACTTATGGGATTTTAGGTGAAATTCCGGCAGCTGTGTTTGCGATCTTGGCGCTGTTTGCCTTAGATGGTCGCCGTTTCGTAATAGCGGGATTACTAGGTGTGATCGCTTTTTTTATCAAACCGACGTTTTTATTTTTTATTCCAGCCTTGGCGCTGGCGGCTTTTATTGCGCAGGGGAGCCGAATAGGGTGCCGAATAGGATGGAGGATCGCGGTTACCGGGGCTGGAGCGATCCTATTGATCTGGTTTGCAATTGCATTTCAAAGGGGAGAGTCGCTCCTCGAGTATTGGCGTACATTTAGTTCAACGGCGGCGAGTATTTCTTTGGTGAATCGCCCTCCTGATCCGCTTCCCTTTTTAAATTATTTTAAGAGTGCAGGGTGGGTCACGACGCTATTTTCGATAGCGATTGTGCTGCTTGGAATTTCAGGTGGAATCAAAATAGGGCAGAAAGAGCCATCTCCTCTCAAAGCCAGCGAGTGGGCAGCATGGCTTTTTTTCGTATTAGGAGTGTTCTTTTATCTTTGTATGGGGGCTCAACCTGTTCCAAAACAGTGGTTTGTTTTTTATCTCCCAGGTGCGGCTGTGATTGCCATTCGTGCTGGGACAGTGTTGGGACCTAAACTAGCAAGGCTGTTTCAGGGGGAGGTTGTCACTGGAGCGTTGATTGCTTCCTGTCTCATCTGGATGATCAACGTGCCCTCGTTTGCAAAACGTGAGTTTGATCGTACTCCTGAAACCGCTTGTCCCGTCAAGGAGCAGGAGGCGGTCGACCGCATCCTTGTTGATTTGCAGCAGAAAAATGAGATTGCTCCCACCGACGTCGCGGTTGTGGCAGAAATGTCATGGTTTCAATTTCCTTACAAAACGGGGTGGAATCTGGCTCATTATCGGTCATGGGGTGATCTCTTGGTTCCACCTCGTTTTGTGACCGGGGATCTTTCCACCGTGCTGCCTGCACCCGTAGGTTGTAAAGTAGTTTGGAAGGGGAGTGCTGTTGCGCTTCTCGAATGCGAATTGCCCGCCTCTCATGCTAATATTAAACTCCATGCCAAATAAAATACCTGAAAAAATCCTTGTTACTGGAGGTTCGGGCTTCATTGGGACGCATCTGTGCCGGGTTTTGCTCAAGGCAGGATATGAGGTGCGGGTCTTGGACCTGGTTATTCCCGCAAAGCCGTTCGAAGACGTGCGATATATCCAGGGTGATGTACGGGACATGGCGACCGTGAGTGCCGCAGTCAGGGATGTCTGTGCAGTTTTTCATTTTGCAGCGCGGGTGAGTGTTCCTGTGTGCAGGGATGAGCCTGTTGAGAGCTATCACACGAATGTTTTAGGCACGGCACGGATTGCAGAGGCGATTAGGCACGAAAGTCTTAGGCAAGATCGAAAAGTGCGCCTAATTTTTAGCAGTTCTGCTTCAGTTTATGGAAATTTGGGGAGGGAGGGGTTTCCTCTTTCTGAGGAAGGGCCGACTGCTCAGCCGCTGTCGCTCTATGCAGCACAAAAATTGGCGTCAGAGCAGATGCTTCGACTTTTTCACCAGGATTATGGTCTAGCGGCTTTAGTCTTTCGGTTTTTCAATGTTTATGGACCAGGACAAGATCCTCAGTCTCCTTACTCAGGAGTGATTTCGGTTTTTTCATCCGCCCTTCGGGATGCCAAACCCCTGCGTCTCAATGGGGGCGGATCTCAGACCCGAGATTTTGTTTCGGTTTACGATATTGTAACGGGTTGTATTCGGGCGCTGGAGGTTCACGAAAAACAGTGCGACGCGAGACCGATCAATATCGGTTTTGGTCGCAGTGTGAGTATCCGAACTTTGGCTGAAGAAATGATTCAACTATCGAAAAAAGAGGTCCCACTCGAAATTTCTCTGCCTTGGCCGGGCGATGTCCTTCACTCTCTTGCAGATATTCGATGCGCTCAGAAAATTTTGAATTGGAATCCCCAGTTTCACTTGAGCGAAGGATTGGCGGAGCTGCTTTGATGCGATGGTTGCAATGGAGCCCTCATGATTTGTCTTATGGACTAGGCGGGGTGGAGGTTCACGCGCGATCTGTTCATCGCGAGCTTTTGGGCTTTGGAGTAGATTCTCATCTCTCTTCGGATCCTCACCGGTTAGACGACTCTTGGGATGTGATTCAAACGCATGGGTGTGGCCCCCTTCCTGAATTTTCTAAACGCAAGGCGATCCGCGTTCATACGCTTCATGGAACGACTTTGGGCAGAGTCAGTGCTTGCAGGGAGTGGCTTTGGCCAGGGGGATACCTGGCCTATGGCAAAGAAGGGTTGGGCGTTGTACGGGGTGACGTTATCCTCGGTGTACATCCCGGGATTCATTTATTGTCCCTTGCCCGCCTTTTGGGGAAAAAGACAGCAGTGTGTTGGAATGGTTGGGACAGTGGTCAAGCTGAGGCGGGGCTGCCTCTCGAGTTCAAATCGAAACTCGATCAGTTTGGATCTTTTTTCTGTTTTGTTGGGCGGGGCGACGATCCAGTCAAAAATACGCCCTGGATCGAAAAAATCTTGAAGTCAGCTCCTCAAATGAAGTTGGTGGCGATCCCTGGAGAAGGATTTAAGGCTTCTGAGCAAATTCTGACTTCAGGTTTGTTAAATCCTTCGCAGATTATTTCAGTGCTTCGTCGGAGTCTGGGTCTTTTGCTGTGTTCTCACTATGAAGGATTGCCTCTGGTCGTACTCGAAGCCTTGGGGTGGGGTATCCCTGTTTACACTACCGAGGTGGGAGGCTTGAGTTATTTGTCACGTGAACTCCAAGGGCTTCACTTGCTCCCCTTGGAGGAATCAGTGTGGAAAAGTGCTTTGTCCAGCGCAAAGGATTTACAAGGGAGCGTGGAGCGTCGGGAGTGGAATCGAAAGCTCATTCCGAGCTGGAAAGAGGTAGCCCGTACGGTGCTTGAGGGGGTGAGAGAAGTGAGTGGCTAAGGTTTGTTCCTTCGTCATAGGACCTCTTTCATATTATTTTCTTTTATAAGACTAATATACCGTGTATATTAGTCTTAATGTACAAAAGAGTTTTAATTGACCATATCCCATTGAATTCATTCTTTTTATTTGGCCCCAGGCAGTCTGGAAAAAGTACTCTACTCAGTCAATTGGATCCGATTTGGGGCCTGGATTTATTGGATCCTGAAAAACAGCTAGAATACACGAAAGATCCCAAAGTCCTGTATCGTATTCTTACACAAGAGCAATTTGTGAATCGTTCAGGATGGATTGTATTAGACGAAATTCAACGTGCCCCATCCTTGCTCGATGTCGTACAGATCCTGATGCGGGAACGGCCGTCACTCAGGTTTGCACTTTCTGGATCCAGCGCACGAAAATTAAAACGCGATTCAGCAAACCTTTTAGGTGGCCGCGCTGTCGTTCGCACTCTTCATCCACTTACTTATTTAGAATTGGGCAATGATTTTGCCTTGGACCGGATATTGGGGTTCGGATCTCTTCCAAAAATATATTCTTTGATTTCCTCGGGAGAGACGTCGACGGCGCAGGATCTGCTTAAGAGCTATGTCATTACCTATCTGAACGAAGAAATCAAAGCAGAAGCCCTCGTTAGAAATCTACAGGGATTTCAAAATTTTCTGGACTTGGCCGCGTTTCAATTTACTGAGCAAGTGAATTTCAGCAGAATGGAAAAAGATTGCAGAGTGTCCTACTCTGCAATTCGTGATTACTATTCCATTTTGGAAGATACGTTGATTGGTTTTTTCCTGCAGCCCTATCTGCGCAGCAGGCGAAAGCGGATGAGTCATGCACCCAAATTTTATTTCTTCGACAATGGGGTTACGCGAGCCATTTTAGGGCTTCATCGTTCGGCCATTTCGCCCCTCGAAAGGGGGCGTCTTTGGGAGCAATGGTTTATCCAAGAGGTGATGCGAATGAATGCTTACTACCAAAAAGAATGGGTTCTCTCTTTTTGGAGAACAAGTCATGGTGCTGAAGTTGATCTTCTGATCGAGCGCGGCCGTGAGATTTTGTGCGCGATTGAGATGAAGTCAGGACGCATTATTTCGGATTCAGAGCTTACCGGGATCAAGTCGTTCCAAATGGATCATCCCAAGGTGCCATGCTTTGTAGCGGGGAGTTTTGAACAGCCTCAAAAATTTTCGGTTTGTGAGGTTTATCCGGCTCTTTTTTTATTAGACAAGCTGAAAAAAGAATTTTGAGAGGACGGTTGAATGGGATTGCTGTGCTTCGAACCACTTTTAAGGCAGTGAAGGGAATAAGAAATGGGCCCTAAAGTTGAAGTTTTTATCCTGAATTACAACGGTTCCGAAGCTCTTTTGCAAACCTTGGAATCCGTACTTGCTCAAACCTACTCACATAAAAAAATAATCTTATCCGACAATGGATCGACTGACTCAAGTGTTGAAAATGCAAAACATCTTGAGGATCGCGGTCTTGAAATTCGAGTCCGAAATCCGGGCACCGGAGATTGTTACAGCCATTACAACGTGTGCATTGCCGAAGCATGCGCACCCTATTTGGCTATTTTTCATGGTGATGATGTTTATGGGCCGACGATGGTTGAAAAGCAAATTGCCTTTCTTGAGGAAAACTCTGATGTAGACGCGGTCCTCACTTCTGCTATTGCGATTGGTCCTAAAAATGAAACGCTTTGGCCTTTGCGGATTCCACAAGGAATCAAGAATCCAATTCTGGACCGTTTTGAAGTTTTTGATCACACGCTCAAGAATGGCAGCTCTTTTCTGATTTGCCCTTCAGCACTTTTCAGGAGATCAGTCTTCGATCGGATCGGTCATTTTAGGGCAGAGCTTCCTTATTGCGCTGATCTCGAATTTTGGATGCGAATCCTGTTTAGAGGAAAAGGATTGGGATATCTTGCTGAGCCACTCATGAGGTATCGACTCACTCTTTCGCAGGGAAGCAGCGTTTATGAGCAATCACGGGTTGACGCTTCAGAATTTTTTAGGATGATGGATGGGTATCTCGATGAATTTTCTCGTCCCTTAGAAGTTAGGCTGGCTTATGAGGCTCTTCGCCATCTTGATTTATTTCAGGCGGGGTTGAATCGCTTGGCCAAATTGGGCGACGATGCTCTTTTGTTGCAAGAGTTGGGATGGTTCAAACAAAAAAAACATCGCGCTTGGATTAAAAACTTTGGAGTCGTGGACCGTCTTCGGATTTTAGGCGGGAGATTCATGACGCCTTGGGCCCAAACTCCAATGGGCCCGAAATTTGCGCGCTGGCTACTCAGGCAAACGGATCCACGCGTGAGTTTG
>JAHFAC010000182.1 GCA_023250755.1 Bacteriovoracaceae bacterium
TCTGGGATCAAAATTCTTAGATTCCTTTTTAAGCGGGGGATATTTTTCCTTTCTGTTCTTTTCTGCAAGCCATTGGCAGAATTTTTTTCCATCCGCCTTATCTTCGTGTGTCTCATCTAGAAATTCTTTCATAATTTCAGTTTTAAAGAGAGGGGTATCGAGAAGGTAGTTTTGATAGACGTCCGCATAGGAGTAGGTGGGTTCGGTCCCTCCACCCAACGTCTCAGGAAGTTTCGAGTCTACGCTCATTGACCAGTCTGCCAGTGGGACGCCCAAAGGTTCCATAAGAAGGCGACTTCTCGCCATCGCGATGATATCCTCTATGGTGGATTTATTATCAGGAATGGGTACGTATATTTTATTTGGGGCATCAGCAAGATCATTACTGGAGATTATTGTTTTTTTGATTCGGGTTTCGTCGTTATAAAGATTTTTCAGTTTGTCTTGAGTATAGCCCAAGCTTTTTTCGGCTTCTTGTAAGCTGCCCAATCGCTCCTTGATGGTTTCAAGCTGTAAAGCTAATTTTTGGAGATAGTGGTGATTGGCCTTTTTTTGAGTGTCTTGGATCAAGGCAGTTTCTAATTCTTGGATGTTGTTAGTGATGATTCCCTGTTTTTTAAAATACTCCAAGGTCGCTGTGTGATGCTCTTTCGGAATGAATTCACTCAAAAAATTTTTTGGTTCAGTGATTTTTGGAATTGAGGTGGGATAATTCCGATTACTGCATTGAGAGTCAGCGCCGCAGCAAAGGGCGCCCACTAATGCGTAATGATTTTTTTCTTTTTTCTGCTGTGTGCTGATTTGGCACAAGACGCGAAAACTGGATTGATCAAAAAGCCTCACCGTCGGCGGGTCATCGTAATTTGAAAAGCCACTGATATTTTCTCTGGGCACATGCTGCATCCTAAACACAGTTTGAGATGATTTCATGAGCTGGCCGATCAGTTGGTCATAGGGGTAGTCATTGCTTTGAGGGATATTACGCACTTGTGGGGGGTTGAGCAGGCTCAGGCGGGGGTCATTTTTCATTTTTTTTAATCCCTGGATGAACCAGTCAAACTCAGGGCTCGGTTTTTTCATGTTGTCTGGATTAGAGGGGAGGGCTCCACTCCAAAATCGGTATACATCCCAATTGGGACGTGGGGGATTTCTGTGGCATTCGAGGCATTTTCCGGGAGGATGGCCGGTGCTCCCTTGGATCACGGGCAAACCAGATCTTCTTGTCTCAGTTCTTTCCTCTTGGGGACAAGGTGAGTCTTGCTCAGGAAAGCAGATGGATCGAAATTCGTATTGGCCAAGCTTTCCGTTCCAGATTTGAAACTCAAGAGTATTGGAGCCTTCTCCCTCTCCCTTTTTTTTAAGAGCAAGTGTCACGTCAGATTCGGGGCTCTTAAGTACATAGCGCATGACTCCATCTTTAATCGAAGTGGATTGGACACTCCGACTGCTGCTAATCATTATCGGGTTATCAAAAAGGCTCCTGGTTTCATCCTTGCTTTTAAGTGCCTGGAGGAACTCTTCGATGCTCTTATACTTGCCGGCTTGAACTTCTTTAAAAAATCCACCCTGTCCATCAGGTCCGATGAGAGCATCGAGCAAGGGTTGTTCACACTGGCCACAGGCATAAGGCACGCCGTCTTTTCCTACCGTGCCGGCCTGGGTGGCACAGTTGCTGAGATGGGCTTGGGTACTTTGGGCTAAAAAACTGAGCAGTAGAAAAAGCATCATTCCCTCACTTGCCCTCACTTGAGAAGATTATTTTAATCATTTCGACTCAGATTGCCAACCTAATCCCAGCGACGAAGCAAAATCACCGAGGGTAGCACCGTTTGGACAAAGGGATCGTTTGCTCCTCTATTAAGAAGGGAGATTAACAAAAGTTTCCCGCACTTCGTAACAAAAAAACGCTGGACCTGGTAAAAGGGTTGGGGGAGAAACAAAAGCCATATGACTCGATTTTTTTTATTGGGATTATCAGGAGCATTGAGTTTCTCTTTTCTATGGGCAGCACCTGCGTTAGCCGATTCTCGTGCGCATTTGGTCATTGCTCTCGCTCGTCTTGATTTCCAGGCCGAGCCTCCCCAAGTGAATAAAACTGATAACGATCGATTGAGAAAGTTTACGCTGACGGCACGATTTCGAGTTGAGGGATTTTCAGGGGCAACCTCAGGATTAAAGTGCAGAGTGCGATTCAATCCAGATCCTCTCGATCGTGATGAGTGGGGCAATGTGGTAGATTCGAAGTGGCATGGGTTGGTAGCGAGTAAGCTCTTTTTTAATGTGGGTGGAGGCGCGCAGGGACCATGGCATCACAATATGGCGGTTCTTCCTAAGGGTGGAGATTTTCCTTGCAGTGATTCGACATTTCATGAGCTTGAGATCGCTGGCTACGCCGTGGGTGGAAACGTCAGCACCTGGCGTGAGCCCGAACTCGTAAAGGATACAGCTTGGATGGCCGAGTTTCTTCCGCCACTTCCAGAAAAAGTGCTGCTCTTTCTCGGGGACGAGGTCATCGTCGGAAAAGATTTACAGATCGAGCTTGAGCGATCTCCCTCGCGAAGTCATCGCCATAGCAGTGAGTTTACGGCGCTTGAGTGGGCCAAGGGCACACCAGGTTCAGATACGACAGGTTTAGAAATGATCCGAGGTTTTGCTCAGTGGCCGGCCTTTTAATTTGTGGTTTCAGTAAAAAATAGGGCAGTGCCTGGTCCCTCCTCGGCCCCAGTTTCTAAAAATTTCACTTAGAAAGAAGGCATTTCCTCACATTTCCGTGGCACCTCCTTTGCTTTATAGCCACTCGGTGGCTCATGGGGGATGAATCGCACCATCCCTCCTGATTTTAAACCCGAAAAGGAGGAGAAAATGCGTTACTTAGATCTGTGTCTGATTGGTCTGGTGTCTGCGTCTGCATTGGCAGATGATATTTCGATTGGAGTGCCTGGTTATGGCGGAAATGGATGTCCACAAGGGAGTGCTTCCGCCATTTTAAGCCCGGACTCGAAGACTTTAACGGTCTTATTTGATCAGTACTCGGCTGAGGCAGGGAAAACAAGTGGGCGAAAATTGGATCGCAAGGCTTGTAATCTCGCAATTCCGGTTCATATTCCACAAGGCTTAAGTATTTCTATTCTATCCATTGATTACCGAGGTTTTAACAGCCTGCCCTCTGGCGGGGTTTCAGAGATGAACGTGGAGTATTTTTTTGCTGGCAGCCGAGGCCCACAGTATCGAAAACGGTTTTATGGTCCAGTGAGTTCAGATTACTTACTGAACAATACTTTAGCAGCTGGAGCGATTGTATGGTCCGCTTGTGGAGCGGATACTATCCTAAGAGCGAATACGAGTGTTGTGGCGACCACAAATCGGAGCAATGAGCAGACGATTATTACTCTGGATAGCGCCGATATTAAGGCGGGTCTCGTCTATCATCTGCAGTGGAAGCGTTGCGGAGGAGTCTGAGAGACTGATGAGGTTATGAGTTGAACCATTGGTGTCGATTGAATAAATTCTTCTTGCCCAGTTCGAGTGAAAACGGGCTGGGCAAGAAGAAAGTTTTAAAGGGGTGCAAGGTCATGTGGGTTTTAAAATCTTGGACAAAAATAAATATCTCTTTAATGCTTCTGTTGAATTCAGCCGCTTACGCAAACCATCTCTCTCCAGGCGATGCTCCTGCACCAGGACAAGTGGCGATTCAGGGAGTCTCCTATCGGGGTGCAGGTTGCCTACCGGGCACTGCCAGCTATGTTCTTTCCCCGGATTTGAGTTCATTGACGGTCTTATTTGATCGCTATTCAGTCGAGGCCGGAGGTGAGGTATCTGAAGTAGGGCAAAAATCTTGCGCGATCGATGTCAATTTGAAATTACCGGATGGCTGGTCTTATTCTATTTTTGCTGTTGATTTTCGAGGTTTTGTCGGTTTGGACGCTGGTACTTTTGCTACACAGAGCTCAAGCTATTCGTTTGGAAGTAATCCGGCCCCAGTTTCTTTGGGGAATCAAAAATTTCAAGGGCCTATTTCTAATAATTTTAACTTTAGCAGCGAGGTCCCTGTTGCTACTCAGAGTTGGTCGTCTTGTGGGGCTGGCGCAGAGACTCTGCGAATTAAAACCAGTATTCGCACTGAAGGAGATTTGGATCACCATGCGCAAATGACTCTGGATTCGATGGACGGTAGCATCGAGCAACACTACGTGATTCAGTGGAAGCGGTGTGGGGGTAATTCGGAGCTTGCAAATGTTTATCGATTTCGTGCTAATTCACGCCTATTTTATTACACCGCTAGTCGTGAGGAGGGTGCTCAGCTTCGAATGACTGACGAGAAGATCGCGTTTCAGCTTTTCAAGAGTGATAAACCTATTTTAGGTTTAGTGCCGTTGTATCGTTGTTCCACTACACTTGGCTCACAGTACAAGTTTGTCACACTCAGCTCAAATTGCGATATTGATAAAATTCGTGGAATCGGAAAACCTATCCCCGATGTAGTATTAGGATATCTTTCTGTAAAGCCCCTGCCTGGATTTGTGCCACTCTATCGCTTTTCCTCAAAAGGAGGAATAGATATAGGGTCCTTATTGAAGGATGGAACTTTTTTAGGAACAGATATCAATGAGGGCAGGAATTTGGGCATCAGTGGCCAACAGATTTTAGGCTATGTTCCGGGATCGTGACGTTTTTTGTTTTGATCTGAATTTTATTTGTCCCAGTTTTTTTAATCACTGTTTTTCGGGGTGGGGCCAGAATTTCTGGTTGGTTTTTCTCCAGCTCTTTTTTGAGGGCAGAAATTTTCTCATCTATAGCCTGAATGGATTGCCTAAGGACTTGAGCTGACGTTTGAGAGATTTTTTCTGGAAACAATAACTTATCTTTGGATGTCCTATTGAGGAGG
>JAHFAC010000183.1 GCA_023250755.1 Bacteriovoracaceae bacterium
ACAATGTCCTGGTACCATTGAGAGAAGTCTTGAGCGCGGGGAGTGATCTTTTCGGCCATGATGGCAGCACTTTATGCTTTCCTGGCCGAAGCTGCAAGAGGTCTGATTCAGTGGCGCACTCTAAGATTCTTTGGTCTCAATTCCGTAAGATTTGATCTTTCGGTGGAGGTGACTGCGTTCGATTCCAAGAATTTGAGCGGTGCGGGAGATGTTCCAATCATTTTCTTTAAGAGTTTTGAGGATCAATTCTTTCTCAAAGACCTGGCGCGCATCTCGCAGATTTTTTGCTGTGGAGAGGGCGGTTTCTCCCTCTGATTCGACTTCAGCAGCACTCAATTCACCTTTTGCAGAGGAGTATTCGTTTTCAAGATGCCCAAGAATCTGTGCGGCCGAGATATCTTCCTTGCCTTCATTTTCAGAAGTTAAGATGACGACTCGTTCAATAAGGTTTTTTAATTCGCGAACGTTGCCGGGCCATGGATAGGCCAAAAGGACGCTTAAGGCTTCTGATGTCAGCTTGCGGAGGGGTTTGCCATAGGCAGTCGAAAATTCTTTGAAAAAATGGTGTGCAAGCAGGGGGATATCCTCGCGACGGTCGCGCAAGGGAGGAACGTGAAAAGGAATGACGTTTAGCCGATAATAAAGATCTTCACGAAAGAGATTCTTTTGAATTTCTGTTTTCAAATCCTTATTGGTTGCTGCAATCACTCGAACGTCAACCGAAATTGTTTGTGAGCCGCCGACACGCTCGAATTTTTGTTCTTCAAGGATGCGCAGGATCTTGGCTTGCGTTTTGTGCGACATATGCCCAATTTCGTCCAAAAAAAGAGTTCCTCCCGAAGCGAGGTCAAATTTACCCCGCCTCAGCTGGGTGGCACCTGTAAATGCCCCGCGTTCATGACCAAAAAGCTCACTTTCGATCAGTTCTTCGGGGATGGCGGCGCAGTTGACCTCGACAAAAGGTTTATTGAAGCGTTGAGACAGGGCGTGAATGCTGTGGGCGACCAGTTCTTTGCCTGTCCCGTTTTCACCGGTGATCAAAACGGAGCCTAAGGTAGGAGCAACGCGGCGAATGATCTCTTGAATTTGTTTTAGAGCGGAGCTGTTTCCGACCAGGAGTTTATGTTTCTCGACCTGTTTTCGCAGGGCCTGATTCTCTCTCGCCAAGTCTTGCATTGAGCAGGCATTTTGAAGCAAGACGAGAAGCTTTTCTAACGAGAGGGGTTTTTCAATAAAATCAAATGCGCCAAGTTTTGTGGCGCGGACAGCGGTTTCAATGGTTCCGTGACCAGACATAATGACAACAGTTTGCCCAGGCCATTCGGTTTTAATGATTTTTAAGGTTTCAAGGCCATCCATATCTGGCATCCAGATATCGAGGAGAACCACATCAGTACGGTTGGAGCGGAGGGTTTCGATTCCCTCGGCACCCGAGGCCACTGCATGGACTCGGTATCCTTCATCTTTGAGTGCGCCGATCAGTGAGTGACGGATGGACGCCTCATCGTCGATCACTAGGATGGATCTTGATATCATATTATTTGATCCTCTGGAGCGCCTGAGCGCTTGGTCAACTCATGCCGCAATCGAGTCGGGAGTTCAATGGAGAATTGACTTCCCTCACCCAACACTGAGTGCAACCGGATGAATCCATCGTGATCGTTTACGATTCGTTTTGCAATCGCCAATCCTAGGCCGGTCCCGTCGCTTTTAGTGGAGAAATAGGGTTCAAAAACCCTTGCTTTGATCTCTTCGGTCATACCTGGGCCATTATCTTTGACAACAATGACGGCGATTTGAAGCTGTTCGTGGTGATGAGTTTCGATCCGAATTTGTTTAAGGCGTCCCCCTTCGATCGTATTGAGCGCAGCGACAGCATTATCAAGCAGGTTCATGAGAACACGCTTGATCTGATCACGATCAAACTCAAACGTGGGGAGTTTGGGCTCTGCCTCAAAGTGGAACTGGATCCCCGGATGGGCTTGTTGGAACAGGGTGATTACCTCTCCGAGGGCTGGAGCAAGGTCATGCGGTGCGGGCGAGGATTCAGGAAGTCGGGCAAAATTAGAGAATTCATTGACGAGCTCTTTCATTTCATCCGTATGTTTGATGATGGTATCTGTGCACTCTTGCAGAAGAGCGCCATCACGCCCTCGGAAATTACTCAATCGGCGCTGCAATCGTTGAGCTGAGAGTTTGATGGGAGTTAACGGATTTTTGATTTCGTGTGCTATTCTGCGCGCCACTTCTCGCCACGCCATTTCACGTTGGGCTTTGATCAAGTGAGTGAGGTCATCAATGACCGTGACGACGCCCCAGGGTGCTGTGGATGGACCTTCACGGAGCGGTGTGGCTACGGCTGCCAGTACTTTGACAGTATTTCCGGACCTAAAGTTCCATTGTGCAATCTGTGGATGATCCAGTTCAGTCTTGGTTGGGGTAGAAAATGCGAGATCAATGATTTCGAGGAGGGATGAGGTTTCTCCTTTTAAAAGATCGGAGTACTGTTTGCCGAGAGCAGCTTCAGGAGAAATCCCCAAGAGCTGTGAGACGGCGCGGTTAAAGGTGGTAATTTCTCGTGCACGATCCACCACGATGACGCCCGTGCCGACGTTGGCCAGCACGGCCTCGAGTTGGAGCCGTCTTTTTTCGAGGTCAGCGGTTGCCTGCGTGAGTCTGGCTCGATTTTCGCGCAGGTCTTTCGTCATTTTGTTAAACGATTCGACTAAGACTGCAATTTCATCGTGTCCAGAGCCTGAGATGGAGATATCCAAATTTCCGGCTCCCACGGCTTGGGCTCCATGCACGAGTCGTTCTACTGGGACGGTGAGTTCTTTTGCCATGTAAAGGCCGATCCAGATGGCAACAAAAATAATGACTAATGTAATCATCACCAGAATGA
This sequence comes from Bacteriovoracaceae bacterium, assembly GCA_023250755.1. Taxonomy (GTDB): domain Bacteria; phylum Bdellovibrionota; class UBA1018; order UBA1018; family UBA1018; genus JAHFAC01. The sequence continues at coordinate 2,903 of JAHFAC010000183.1, forward strand.
GCAGATAGGCAGTCTTCATCGGATACTTCAGCGGGTTGATATCCTTATAGTCGTCTGAAACACTGGCGATTTCATCCACCTTATTGACTAAACTGATGGGGATGTAGGAATTTACGACGATGACACCGGTCACCTCTGTGCCCTTGGGCCGAATAGGGACCAAACAACGGATCAAATCACCTGACCCAATATGCTGAAAAACTGACTGCCGCTCACCTGCGAAAGCTTTTTCAAGCAAATCCAGTGGTAAGCGAGGGTAGTAATCTGGGGTATCTATGGTTTTTTGGCGTTGCGATAGAACCCGTTCATCAAAAGGATCTAGATAAAACTCTACGGCATCTAGGGCAAGGAGATCACGTTGCGCCTCCAAATAGGTTTGAATCCAAGAAGGGATATTGCGAATGGAGTTTTCATCTAAAGGAGCTTCTGCTTTAAGGTTTTGGCCGATTCCCTTGGCCAGGTGTTCGGCAAAGTGCATGGCTGTCGAATCGGTGTTTCGATAGTAGGTTTGTGTGATTTCAAGGGCGACATCAAAAGTATTCTGAATTATAAGAGAAAATCATTTCTCGAAGCTCGAGTTGATGTACATAGCTGAAATTACGAACAAAACAAGCGTTGGAATGATCGAGAAAGCAAGAAAGGCGATGACCAATTTTGTTTTTAATCGCGCTCCCAGTATTTTTCGTCTGCGCTCGATAAAAAGTTTGCCGATGTTTCTGAAAACCAGCCATACGAGAGCGATGAGAATGACGACGTTGATGTTCAGCAGTCCAAAAAAGAAGATAGAACTGACAAAAGGCAGAGTGCTTGAGAGTTTACTAAGCCGAAACTCGCTGAGAGTGAGGACGAAAAAAAGAATAGCAAGAAAGGCGATTGCTATTCCCTCGCGTTTACGTTTACGGCGTTCTCTCGGATCCAGTGGCGGAAAGCCAGCTATAGTTTCTGGCGCATGCCCTTGTTTTTCTGAATGAGTGATTGGCTTTCTGGAGTCCATTAGATCATCGATTAGCACGATCATCTGGATCGTATTAAAAAAAAATTAAAATTATTTGTTTCTGTACTTGATCTCGAGAGTAATCAATGTAACATCAAAATTAAGCAAGCGATTGAATCGCTACCTACAAATGGAGGAACTACTTATGGCAAAGAAGAAAGCCAGCAAGAAAAAGGCTAAAAAGAAAACAGCAAAGAAGAAGAAGAAGTAATTTTTCTTCTAAATTTCTTTTTGGCAAGGGCCTTGGGTGCGAACCCAGGGCCTTTGCGTTTCTAGTCCCGGAGTTTTCGGCTGAGTTCAGCAGGAAAGCCGGGTCCATTAAAAATCCAACCCGTATAAATTTGAATGAGATCCGCTCCTAGCGTGCGTCTGAGGAGCGCTTCTTCAATGCCGTCGATTCCTCCTACTGAAATGATTGGGCGCTTGGTTTTTTTGCGTGCAATGGAGAGGGTTCGTCGAGAGGCCTCACAGAGGGGTTTGCCACTCCAGCCCCCTTGCTTAGGTTCAGAGGGAGTGGATTTCCATTGGCCAGCCAGCGTATTGGTAAGAACCCAGCCATCCGCCCCCCAGCGTTCGGCGGCTTCAATAATTTCAGTGAGTGCTGTATCCGTCAACTCGGGCGCCAGCTTGAGCAAGAGGGGGGGGCGAGGATTCCAATTCGAAATCTGGGTGGATACTTGCTCAATGATGGGTTGAAGTGCCGAGACTGTCTGTAATGAGCGAAGGCCGGGAGTATTGGGAGAGCTTACATTGATCACGAGATAATCGGCTAACCCGCGAAAAGGAGTTGCCGCTGCGACGTAATCAAAGGCGGCTTGTTCGTTGGGTGTTTCTTTGTTTTTTCCGATATTAATGCTTATTCTAAAATTTTCAGGGAGGTGGCGCCGAGTTTTTTCCACCCGCTGTGCAATGATTTTTGCGCCCTGGTTGTTGAAACCAAGGCAGTTGAAAAGGGCCCCCCTCGCAGGCTCGCGAAAGAGTCGG
>JAHFAC010000184.1 GCA_023250755.1 Bacteriovoracaceae bacterium
GAGCGAATTGAAGCGTACTGCTTACTTCCTCTTTTTTTTCTTCTTTACCGTCACCGCACCCGTAATCGCCGCTTGAGCGGCTGCAAGACGGGCGATGGGCACACGGTAAGGCGAACAGCTCACGTAATCTAGACCATAACCATGACAGAGTTCTACGGAAGAAGGATCGCCTCCGTGCTCACCACAAATCCCAATTTTGAGGTCAGGCTGGGCCTGCCGGCCCTCATCAATCGCCAACTTCATCAGACGTCCCACTCCCTGTGCATCCAAAGAGGCGAATGGATCGCGTTCATAAATTTTGGCATCAACATAATCCTTCAAGAACATCCCGGAATCATCGCGTGAAAGACCATAGGTCGTCTGAGTCAGATCGTTTGTGCCAAAACTGAAGAACTCTGCGTAACGTGCAATCTCACCCGCTGTCAGCGCTGCCCGTGGCAACTCGATCATCGTTCCAATCAGGTAACTCACCTTGAGAGAGCGACCGACTGATTCACCAAACTTGGCCAAAACTTTTTCAGCCTCATCGACACAATACTCACGAACAAACTTGAGCTCTCTCCAATCTCCCACCAAAGGAATCATAATCTCAGGAACAATTTTAAAATTCTCGTGCATCACTAATTCGCAAACTGCCTCCATGATGGCGCGCACCTGGGTTCGATAAATCTCAGGATAGCTGATCCCCAACCTGCAACCCCGATGCCCCAGCATGGGATTAAACTCGTGCAGCAACTCGGCCTTTCGCTTCAATCGATCAAAGGGCACATCGATTTTATGAGACAGGGCATGGAGTTCTTCGTCTTTATGAGGAATAAATTCATGAAGAGGTGGATCCAGCAGCCGAATGGTGACGGGCAACCCTTTCATTTCGCGGAAGATGCCCTTAAAATCACCTTTTTGCATCGGAAGTATTTTTTCAAGCGCTCCCTCACGATCGTGCTGATTATCAGCAAGAATCATCTCTCTCACTGCATCGATGCGATCGGATTCAAAAAACATATGCTCAGTCCGGCAAAGACCAATGCCCTCAGCGCCAAAACGGCGAGCCACTTTTGCGTCTGCAGGAGTATCGGCATTGGTGCGTATCCCCAGCACTCGAAATTCATCAACCCACTTCATCAACTCCTGAAAGTCTTTATTCAGCGAAGGGGCAATCGTCGGCACATGACCCTTGATCACCTCCCCCGTACCGCCCTCAAGAGTGATAAAATCTCCCTCACGAATCACTTCGGTTCCGACCGAAAACTCTTTGCGATCATAACTGATCTTCACGGCGCCACAGCCCGAGACGCAGCACTTACCCATTCCACGCGCCACGACCGCCGCATGCGAGGTCATCCCACCTCGAGCTGTCAGAATACCTTCTGCAACGGACATCCCATGAATGTCCTCAGGCGAAGTTTCAATGCGAACCAAAATCACTTTGCGTCCCATGTCCCTAACCCACTGCTCTGCTACATCAGGGTCAAAAACCACTTGTCCTGTTGCAGCCCCGGGTGAAGCAGGCAATCCTTTTGCTAGAAGTTGTTTGGGTGCCTTAGGATCGAGACAAGGATGAAGGAGCTGGTCCAGCTGCTCGGGCTTAACGCGCATCACTGCTTCTTTTTTACTAATTAATTTTTCTCGGACCATATCGATGGCAATCCGAAGCGCTGCCGTTGCAGTTCTTTTTCCGCTTCGAGTCTGCAGCATATAAAGCGTTCCACGCTCAATGGTAAACTCGATGTCCTGCATATCGCGATAGTGCTTTTCAAGCCTTTTGTACACCCGAACCAAATCACCATAAGCCTTCGGCATGAGTTTCTCTAAAGTCGGTAAATGCTCGGTCGAAGCATGCCTCGAAGATTCATTAATTGGCTGAGGCGTGCGAATACCAGAGACCACATCCTCACCCTGAGCGTTGACCAGAAATTCACCAAAAAATCGATGTTCACCCGTGGACGGATCTCTTGTAAACGCAACTCCTGTTGCGCAATCATCGCCCATATTTCCAAAAACCATAGATTGAACATTGACTGCGGTTCCCCACTCCTCGGGAATTTGATTCAATTTTCGATACGTAATGGCGCGTTGATTCATCCAAGAACCAAACACAGCACCTACAGCACCCCAAAGTTGCTCCCATGGGTCTTCAGGAAATTGCTTACCCTGCGTCTTGACCAGCTGTTTAAACTCATGGACTAATTCTTTTAAGTCCTCCGCCTCAAGTTCTGTATCAAGAGTCACGCCACGGGCATGCTTTTTATCTTCTAAAATGGATTCAAACTGATTGGAGTGAATATTGAGAACTACATCCGAATACATCATGATGAATCGGCGATAACTGTCATAACTGAAGCGTGGATCGTTGGACTCTTCAACCAAACCCTCTACGGTCTCGTCATTTAATCCAAGATTCAGAATCGTATCCATCATCCCCGGCATCGATGCTCGAGCGCCTGAACGAACCGAAACCAAGAGTGGCTTTTGCCTGCTACCAAATTTTCGGCCCATGAGCTTTTCAACTTTGATCAAAGCTTGCTTCACTTGAGGTTCAAGCGTCTTGGGATAAGTCTTATTGTGCCCATAAAAATGGGTGCAAAGTTCTGTCGAAATCGTAAATCCGGGCGGGACAGGAAGTCCTAAACGGGTCATCCCGTGAAGATTGGCGCCCTTTCCCCCCAAAAGGTCCTTCATCCCCTCATTGCCGTCAGCTTTTCCGCCTCCAAAAAAGAAAACAAACCTCTCTCGACCCACTGAACCGGATTTGGCGCTTTTACTTGCCCCAGTTTTGGATCCGCTCCTCAATGACTTGGATGAGGTTTTCAGCAGGGACCCTTTCTTGGACCATGCTGTCTCGGTGCCTGAGCGTGACTGTGTGGTCTCTGAGAGTGTCATAATCGATGGTAACTCCAAAAGGTGTACCGATTTCATCTTGCCGGCGATACCGCTTACCGATGGATCCCGCGCTATCGGTAGTTGCACGGAATCTTCGTCTCACATCCGTAAAAACCTTATCTGTATATTCTGTCAGTTCCGGCTTTTTCATCAATGGAAAAATTGCGACCTTATAAGGTGCAAGCTTAGGGTGAAATGCAAGCCAGGTACGTTCACCGTCAAATCGATAAGCATCCACCAACGCGACCAACAAACTGCGGTCACATCCCGCAGAAGTCTCAATGATATAAGGAACAAAACGCTCTTTTGACTCCTCTTCAAAATACTCGAGCTTCTTGCCGCTGTATTGTTGATGACGGGTCAAGTCAAAATCGGTTCGATTATGGATTCCCTCAAGCTCCTGCCAGCCAAATGGAAATTCATATTCAATATCAAATGCAGCGCGCGCATAATGCGCCAACTCCTTGGGACCATGCTCATGAAAGCGCAATTTGTTTTTTCGAATCCCGTTGTCCAAATGCCACTGGATGCGGACTTCTTTCCATTTTTCAAACCATTCCATGTCCGTCCCAGGCTTGACGAAAAATTGCATCTCCATTTGTTCAAACTCTCGAGTACGGAAGATGAAATTACCCGGAGTAATTTCATTTCGAAAAGCTTTTCCGATTTGAGCAATCCCAAAGGGAATTTTTTGACGAGAGGATTGCTGAACATTAAGAAAATTGACGTAAATGCCTTGTGCCGTCTCCGGACGAAGGTAAACTACAGCCGCATCTTCTTCCACTGGGCCCATGAATGTTTTGAACATGAGATTAAAAAGCCTGGGCTCAGTGAGTTCGCCCCCACACTCAGGGCACTTTTTCGCTTGAAGCGCTGCCGGATCGATCTTATCCGCACGAAAACGCGCCTTGCACTTCTTACAATCCACCAAAGGATCGACAAACCCCGCGACATGACCCGATGCTTCCCAAGTTTTTGGGTGCATCAAAATCGCGGCATCGAGCCCCTCGATATCCTCGCGATCCGTCATCGCACGCCACCAGCTCTCCTTGACGTTACGCTTGAGTTCAATTCCAAGAGGCCCATAATCCCAACAGGCATTGATCCCTCCATAAACCTCACTGGACGGAAAAACAAAACCCCGGCGCTTACTGAGCGAAACAAGATCAGACATATCCTTGAGGTCACTGGGAGGAGATTTTTGAGCGGCGACAGGAGAATCAGACATATTTTATTCGGATAACAGAGCTCTTTGTTCATAGCAATCAAATGTCAGTGAAAATCCCAGCAATAACGCGGTATTTCATTTACTCTCGCTGGAACCTTCTTTAGAATAAAAACATGACTTCACGACGATCCTGGATCTATCTGACGCTTTTTCTTGCGTTCAGCTCGAATGGTCCCGCTACCGAGAAAAACACCGCACCCGTTACCCCATCAGCCGTGCAATTGCGCTTCAGACTCACGGGTGATCCAGCAACTCTAGATTGGAATTTAGCCAGAAGCTCTCACGAAACTTACATCATCATGAACATCATGGAGGGCTTAGTCGAAGAGGGCAGTGATCTCAAACCTCGACCCGCGTTGGCTGAGCGATGGGAAATCTCCTCAGATGGTAAGATCTATACCTTTTTTTTGCGTCAGGGCGTGAAATGGTCTGACGGCAAAGAACTCAAAGCTTCAGACTTTGTCGACTCATGGTTACGGCTTTTAGATAAAAAAACAGGATCGAGCTACGCAAACTTTCTATTCGATATCGAAAACGCTGAGGCTTTTCATAATGGAAAATTAAAAAATCCATCAAAAGTCGGAATTAAAGCCATCAACAACTCAAAGTTCCAAATACGATTAAAAAAGCCGGTAGGTTATTTTATCCATCTACCCTCGTTTTGGGTCACCTTTCCTATTCGGCTCGACTTGATCAAAAAATATGGGAAAACTTGGGCCACTCCTGAAAAAATCTGCTCCCTCGGCCCCTACTTGCTGGCTCGCTGGGA
>JAHFAC010000185.1:0-1048 GCA_023250755.1 Bacteriovoracaceae bacterium
TTATTTCCCAATTCTTTACAAAGCACATTTGCTAACTCTGAAATCAAAACTTCCTTCTGCTCAGAAGTTTTCAGATTTTTCACCACCACAGCCTTCTTTGCAAGCTCTGCCTCTCCCAAAATCACTGCGTAAGCCGCCCCATGTTTAGAAGCCATCTTGAGTTGCTGGCCAAACCCACTGACCTCCAGTGGCGTCATCACGCAAAGTCTCCGCGCTCTTAACTCTTGTGTCATTTTTTCAGCTTGTACGCGTAACTTCACATGGGGGAGAGTCACAAAAACGTCTACTCCTGTACCAAGTGAAGGTAGTAACCCGTGCACCTCTAAGAAATCTCTCAGAGTCACATCTCCCATACCGAAACCTACGCCCGAAAGTTTTGCGTTTCCAAATAATCCAATCAAATTATCGTAGCGTCCCCCACCAAACATGGCCCTCTTGTTCTCCGGAGAAGTATCATAGACTTCGAACACCATACCTGTGTAATAATTCATCCCTCTCATGATCAGGGGATCAAACTGGATTTGCTCCCTAAGACCTGATTCTTCTAAAAAAGAAAAAAGTGCAACGAGTTCCTGCGCCCCTGGACATGGAAATTTCGCCGCTACCTCTTCCAATGGAGAATGAAAAAACCCCTCGATCTTTTTCTGTGTCTCAGAATCTAATCCAAGATCCGAAAGCCATTTCAAATAGGCTTCTTCCCCGATTTTTGCTCGAGCGTCGATCGCCTTTGTGACCGCAAGGCCAGTTTCTGGGCTGAGACTCAACTGATCTTTTAAGAAAAAATCCACGAGTTGACGATGATTGACGCGAATGCTGATCGATTTTTCACCTGAAAAAATCTTCATCAGATCCAAAGAGAGGCAAAGAATTTCTGCGTCCGCAAGTAATGTATCTCCCCCCAAAACATCGACATTGAGCTGCCAATGTTCTCTGAGCCGCCCTCTCTGTGGTCGTTCATAGCGCCAAAGGTTTGGAAAACTAAACCAACGAATGGGTCTGGGAAGTTCATGGATTTTCTTAGCCACCATTCTCGCCATCGTCGGAGTCA
>JAHFAC010000185.1:1058-4870 GCA_023250755.1 Bacteriovoracaceae bacterium
TCACAATCTCTTCACCTGATTTTACCGCATAGAGTTCAAAGGGCTCTAGCATCGGACCGTTGTACTCTTGATACCCGTAGCGCTCCACCCCTTTTCTCAATCGCTCAAACATCCAGTGTTGAATGCGCTGTTCTTCCGGGTAAAAATCTCGACTCCCTTTGTAGGGCTGCGTGTTTAGGTATTTCTCAGACATCTGAAATATCTACTCAAGAGCAGCATAAACCGTCAAATAGAATCACATGGACGTGAGCCAAAAGTTGGTTTATTTTACGGTACGAAGGAGAACGCGACATGAGTCACCACAATATCGGTTTTACGGGAGATCTATTTGTAATGCCCTTTGACCATCGGGGATCTTTTCAGGAAAAATTATTTGGAATCAAAGGCCGCGCTCCCACCCCAGCAGAAACTCAGGAGATTTGCACTTATAAGAAGACGATCTATGAAGGATTCAAAAAAGCGGTCCAGGCGGGCGTTCCGAAAAACAAAGCGGGAATTTTAGTTGACGAACAATTTGGCTCTGAGATTTTGAAGGACGCCAAAGCTCAAGGGTTCATGACGGCCTGCCCCGCAGAAAAATCAGGACAAGACGAATTTGATTTCGAGTATGGAGCAGAATTCGGGGCGCATATTAATAAATTCAACCCCAGTTTTGTAAAAGTTTTAGTCCGGTACAATCCAGAATCAGACCCTGTTTTGAATAAAAGACAGGCCGAACGGCTCAAAAAACTCTCGGATTATTGCCATGCGGAGAAAAATAAATTCATGTTTGAACTCTTGGTCCCAGCCACTGCAAAACAATTGGCGACGTGTGGCGGAGAAACTGCCCGATATGACAAGGACCTTCGCCCAGCTCTCATGGTCCGCTCTATGAAAGAAATGCAAGATTTTGGAGTGGAACCAGACGTCTGGAAACTCGAAGGAATCGAAACCCGAGAGGACTCGGTCAAAGTGGCCAGCCAAGCCCGCACTGGAAATAGAGACCAGGTTGGCGTGATTGTCTTAGGCCGGGGTGAAAATGCTGAAAAAGTAAAACACTGGCTCACGACGGCCGCAAAAGTTCCAGGACTCATCGGATTTGCTGTCGGAAGAACGATTTTTTGGGAACCTCTCAAAGGTGTGAAAGAAGGCAAGTGGGACCACGCACAGGCTTCAGACCAAGTCGCGAAAAACTACAAAGGATTTTGTGATTTGTGGATCGCAGCACGCGGATAACTTAACGCCGACCCTTAAGGCAACCAATGATAGCGGTTCGGTGCGCTCCAAAGTTTCCATGCGGGAGGAGCACTGCCTGATGTTTGACTGAGAAGGCCTGTTCGCCCAGCGAGTCTTCCAGAAACTTGGCTGCGATCGGGGATCAAATTGAACTCAGAATGGGTTACGACTCCCAAATGATAGTTTTCCCAAGCTGGAGATCGCGAGACTGGACTTGAGATATGAGAAGACCCAAAATGATTTTGCCTTTCCCCAGTAAATGCTTGTTGAGCCCAAAAAAGGGGAAATGCCACGATGAAATATTCTAAAATCTTATATAAATTCGACATCTAATAATAGTTTACTAAATAAGTCAGGATAAGTCTATATGCATTGCATTATGTAAATATGAATAACTTCAAGATATTAGAATGCTTTATTTTCTGATAAGGCTGATCTTCTGAAAAGGGTAGGTTCTCTATGGCGCATAAAAACTCAGTTGTCTTAGTCACAGTCTCAGGGCAAGACGGCCCAGGAATTACTGCACAGCTCACCGGAGTTTTGTCCCAGGGAAATGTCACTATCCTAGACATTGGGCAAGCGGTGATTCACAACCTACTTTCGCTCTCAATCCTTTTTGAAATCAATGGCACGACTTCCAGTTCTAATCCAGGAGATGACAAAGCCGCTGTTAAAGATTTATTGTTTAAAGCCACTGAACTGGGACTCAAATTAGACTTCAGGGTCCTCAATGGAGAATACAACCCCGAAGGCCACTTCTCCACCAAAGCCTATCGCTACGCGGTCACCCTCATTGCAAAACCCATCAGCGCCCAAGCCCTCCACGAAGTGACTGCCATTTTGGCAAAATACAAGGTCAATATCGACATCATCGAACGCCTAAGCGAAGGGGAGTTTAGCTGCGTCGAAATGATTGTATCGTCTTCAGAAGAGCCCGACCGAACGGCACTCAAAAAAGAACTCCTGCTCATCGCCAAGAAACAAGGAGTCGATATCGCGCTCCAAGCAGAGGGCCTTTTTCGGCGGGCAAAGAGAATGGTGGTTTTGGATCTAGATTCAACCCTCATTCAGGCGGAAGTCATCGATGAGTTGGCAAAGGAAAAAGGAATTTACAAAGAAGTCTCCAACATCACAAAAGACGCCATGGCTGGAAAAATGAGCTTTGACGAAAGCTTAAGACTTCGCTGCGAAAAGCTCAAAGGACTCACGAAAGCTGATATTGAAAAAGTCTATCAACGCCTGGAGCTCACACCCGGGGCCCAAGACCTCGTCATAGTACTCAAAACATTAGGTTATAAAATCGCGCTCATCAGTGGAGGATTTTCCTGTATTGCGGATCGGATCAAAGAAAAGCTGGGGCTGCACTACGCTTATTCTAATGTTCTTGAGTTCGACAAAGAGGGGCTCACGACTGGAAAAGTCCTCCCGCCCATTCTCAATGCACAAAGAAAAGCAGATCTCCTGGATGTCATTGCGCAACAAGAATACATCCATTTGGATCAAGTCATTGCCATTGGAGATGGGGCCAATGATCTTTTGATGCTGGAAAAAGCGGGGCTGGGGATAGCGTTCAATGCAAAACCAGTAGTTAGAGAGCGCGCTGATTTGGCTATTAGTCAGAAGAACCTGCGCTCGATTTTATACTTATTAGGAATTTCTGGGAGAGATTTAGCTGAAATTTTGATTTAACTAGATTATATTAATGAAAAGGAAATTAAAATCATGAACCTCACAATACTTAGTCTCGATGGATTTATGTTTGTTCTCAGATGGCTCCATTTTTTATTTGGCGTCACCTGGATTGGCCTGCTTTATTATTTTAACTTTGTTCAAGGCGCTTTTTTTGCTGAAACTGACGCCAACACCAAATCGGCCGCCATCCAAAAACTGGTCCCCCGTGCCCTATGGTGGTTTCGCTGGGCAGCCATGTTTACAATGGTCACGGGTGTCCTCATCCTAGGAATGAAAGGCCACCAACTCGGAATGGGAATTTTCGCCTCCTCCTGGGGCGTTACGATTCTCACCGGAGCATCTCTAGGACTTCTCATGTGGGGTAATGTTTGGTTTGTGATTTGGCCCAATCAACAAGTGGTCATCCAATCCGCAACTCAAGCAGCAAGCGGTGGATCAGCACTCCCGAACGCAGCCGCCTGCGGAGCCAGAGCAGGGGTGGCCTCAAGGACAAACACTCTTTTTTCAGTCCCTATGCTTTTTTTCATGGGTGCTGCAAGTCATTTTCCTTTGAATGTAACGGCTGGATCCTCTCTCGGGACTTTGGCGCTTGTTTTCGCGGCGATTTTCCTCGCATTAGAAATCAACGCCCTAAAGGGGAAGACTGGACCTTTTACAACGATCAAAGGCGTAATCACTTGCGGATTTGTATTGACCGCGGTGCTTTATGCGCTGATGGAGATCATGCTATAGAAGGGAAACTTCGTAGTTGGGGTTCTCAGCTATTTCGTTATTTTATTTCCGGCAAAAAATCCCCCATTTTCTCCCTCCCAAATATTTTCACTGCCGCGTAGGCGTTGTGCGTACGACACAAGCAGCGCAGATTCTCTGGAGAACTAGATCCCCCAAGCGCAACGGGCTGGAGG
>JAHFAC010000186.1 GCA_023250755.1 Bacteriovoracaceae bacterium
TTTACTGTTGCTCCTCCTGAAGGCAGGTAGTGCCGAGCCTGCGCTTGCGGACGTTCGGGTCACGGGAAGCGCGACTTTTCCTGAACCATCCAGGATTCGACTGGAAGCCGAGCTTCGTAGGTCATGGAAAGAGTGGAATCAGCGATTCGGACAGCGGCTGGCTTTGCCACAAGTCCAAGTCTCCTCGATGCGGCAACCATCGGCCAAAGGCCCAATTGCGCAAACTCAGGGCCTGAGCATTTATTTCAATCCCCTACTGGTCCATGAGGACGCATCAAGTGTTATTCGGCATGAACTTGCCCATGTTTTTTCTGAACGAAGGTGTGGCCCCTCGATTTCCTCGATGACTGGCGAGGCATTCGCGCAGTGGGCGAGCGGGGACTTCAATCGAATCTCAGGAAGCTCCAAGCGATTCGCTTTTACCAGTTCCGCTCGTAAATTTTTTGAACGCTTCCAAGATGAAGATGCTTTTGGAGCCGGTAATGCTCAGGATATGGCTTTGGCGAGGCTGCTCGCAGATGCGGACTTGCGCCGACCTGCGGAGATCGCATCTTTTTTTAGGAGGTGGCTGTCAGAGTGCAAAGAGAAAACGGGTGCGTTGCGTAAAACACTATTAGCGCCTTCGATTCCCAAGACAGCACAGACTCGAATCGACTTTCTTCTCCTGGATGGAGCCTCATCGTTTCCGTTGGAAGCCGAGGGCGACACAACGACGCGATTTCCAACTGGCTCTATCCTAAAACCTGTTCTCGTTGCCTCCATACCAGAAATGCTTTCGTCACGGGAAGAAAGGCAGGATCAAAGCTGGGCTTGCCCAAAGATCCCGCCGCCCGGACGAGCACGATCCTGGAATTGGGATCTCGCCTTGATTCGTTCATGCAACGGCTTCTTCCTGGATTCAGCACCGAAGGAATCTCAGGCATGGGAACGATGGAAAGGGCTGTTTGCAGCGCTTGGAATTCCGAATGTATCTACCCATGTGTCAGCCGCAATCGGACTGGTTCCGTCGATCCGCCTTTCTCTTCAAGAAGCAGTGACCTTGTATGACTGGATTAACTTAACCACACCGTTCGTCATTGATGCCCTTCGGAAGGCGGCGGTCGATGGTACTCTATCAGGACTGGCAGATTCCACCTGGTTTTCTGAGCGTCGGATCGCTCTGAAATCAGGCACGTTGCGGAATGCGGATAGCTCACCGGACCATGCCTGGATCATGGCGATTGGTCCGAGAGAGACTCCGGATGGGGCGCCAGCATTTATTGCCGCGATCCATTCCGAAGGCATGGCTACGGCCTCCCTACTGCCTGAATTGCGGAGAAGATTGCAACCTCATGCTTCCTATCCCGCTCGGTTAGTGCAAGTGCAGATTCTGGGGCTTGTTCCAGCTACCGCCGTCGCTTTTGGTTGCCGAGGGATTCTTGCTCATACCGACTCACAGGGACATTGGAGTTTTTTGCGACAGCGCCAGGTACAGTCCCGTAAACTTGCATCGGGTGAGAAACTTCGCTGCTTAGCCTCGCCTATCGAAATTTCGTTTACCAAACGAGGCGGGGGGAACTCGACGCGTCCTTACTACGGCATAGTAGAAGTCAGTCCTCCAACCGCTGAGAGCGTAGACAGCAACGCGCTCCCCCGTTCGGAAAGAACGGCGCGGGCAAGGATTGGTTCGTCGTTTGTTCTGAAAACAAGTGAGCGATTCTACCTCTTTGATGTGATTGGCTCCGAATTCCCTATGGGGCGAAACGAAACGCTGAAAGCGATGGCGTTGGCCATTCGAGGCAATCTGCAGTCAGGTCGTCATGGGGTCAGGCCCGTCTGTGATACGACCCATTGTCAGGTATTTGGCCATGGCAGTTCCGTGAGTGCTTCGATCCGCGCACGCATACTCGATGCAATTACGAGCGTAGCTGGAATGAATCACTCCGCTTACCTGCCTAAGGCCGATACATGGTTTCCGTTTTCGCTCGGCGGCCAAGGAAAATGGACCGGATCGAAAACGCGGGAGGAAATTGAACGACAATTGGACGTACGGGGAGAGCTTCTTCAAATCGGTCAATCCGAATTCGGCTCTATTGATCTCCTATCAAGAGCTGAACTAAGAAGTTTTTCGTGCGAAGTATTTCGCAATCAGCTTCACCTACTCTCTTGCCCAACAAAGATCGCCCGCGACGGGAATGGGTGGCACTTTGAAGGTAACGGAGAAGGGCATGGCCTTGGAATGGATCTCCTTCGAGCGAATGTCTGGTCGTCACAGGGAGCAGGTTTCGCTGAGATTCTCAGGAGAGCTTATTCCGGCGGAGCTTCAGGTCATTGATTCTCTCGAATGCAAAATTTCATCATACCGGGACCACCCGATTTCACGGCTCCGGATCCATTTTGGATTGCGTCATTGACCCATTAGTGTCCCGTCCCACCAATCCGACGACAGTCTCGTCCCAGACACTGGACGACACCTGATTTGATTGTTTGCATGTAACTGTTCAGGGCAGATCAAATCGTGGTCAATACACATGAGAGTTCCAATTGAGAGCTTGTGTCCGACAATCTCACACACTATTTCCCTAACTCTACGGCTTGGTATTAAGTGCCGGTGCATCAAAAACATGCTCAGAGCCCTTATATTAGCGCCATACTGAACCACACTCCCATTTGCCCCCGCAGGAAGTGGAGCTGTTATCTTTGTATGGCAGCATCGGCATGTTTTTACTTCACGCCTATGTTCCGTCACTTTGATTTTAATGGGGGGCAAATCAAAAATTTGGTTTGATTCTATTTTCTCTGCCATCTGTAAAGACAGGTCCTGTCCACAAATACAATTTGTTACAGGATGTAGGATAATCTCATCTGGAAGCAAAACCGGAACAAGGGTCGTACCCTTGTGGCCAGGCTGTCCACCTGGTTTCTTACCAGATTTTTTCCTCTGACTTCCTGGAATCACAGACTTCTTCAGTAATCCATCAGTGGAAGGAGGTTTAGAGCTATTGGTGCTGTTCATTAAAAGAAGACCATTGAGTTTTTCGATCTCTTTCTCTGCTTTTTTTAGTTGGTCTTCTAGCTTCTTGATGTACTCCTGAGCTTCCTCTGGGAGTTCGTCTCGTACTTCTTCCGGTAGCTTTTGCTGAACTTCTTTTTTCTCTTCTTTCAAGATAAGAACAGAGTAAACTCATCTTCTTGTTCTGCAAGCTTTATTTTCAACTCACACTATTGATCTGCCCTGAACAGTTACGTTGTAACATCGCTTTCTATCCTTGAAACTAGCCTCATATTCAATAGGGACTATAAAGCGATATTTTCCATGTATTAAAAGCTCTACGGCTCCGTCAGACTGGAGTGAGACAATGTCACGAAACTCATCTGATTTAGAAAAACCGTAACAAGACTGAAGGTTATTTTCAGAATATACTTTTTGCACAGCTTGATTTTTTTTGAAAGCTAGTCTGATATCCACCAAAGCCAAATCATGTTCGATTGAGTTGCTCTTTAATTGCTCTTTTCTCCCATTTACCTCCTCATTGTGAACATATTTTTCATACGTCTTGTCTGCTATTCCATAAATATGAATCAACCGGTCTGAAAGAAACTTTCCTTCTTTTCTTAACCAGCCTGCCCGAGCAAGATAAAGCAATCGGCGGTAGGCTGTCTTAGGAGAGTTATTCTCAAAAAAACTATTTGTAATTTGCAAAGCCGTTGCAACCTTATTTTCAAAAAGAAATTGAAATATTTTTTTATCCCGTTCTGTAATCACCACCGCTTCAAATGTCTTAGAGGGCATAGGTTGCGTTTAAGTGAGAGGCCTGGTCATTTTTGTTTAACATTCTGATTCTCCTTTTTTATTAAATTAAAATACTTGTTTTTGAGTCAGTTTATCTATTTCTAAAGTGTAAACTGACTTAGTCTGGAAATGAGGCGGATTTTTAGAAAACTCATCCCTCTTACTAATTGGTAAATCGTAGGCCCCCCCTTTCTACACCCGAGAGTCTGATTGACTGGAAAAAACCTTAGTTTGGGAGAATCAAACTGGCTGAGAAAGTGGAAATGCATGGCATTTTTGTCGGTTCTAAACACCTTTGCTCAGGTGGGTGTGCAATTTCGTTTTCTAAAATATTTAACAAGAGCAGGATGACTTAGGGCAGCTAAAGATGGGCGAACTAGAAAGATTGGGTTTAAATACAAATACCTTATAGGCATCATGCTGAAATCTGTCTTATTTTATTTCTTTTACAATTAGGTTAATATTAGATATAATTTAACCCGGTTGTAAAAGAATAAAAAATGAGCCCAAAACTAGAAAAACTTAAGGCCAAAGCCCCTACTTTTCAACTTAAAGAAGCCAAACGTCTTGGTCTGTCCAGACAGGTTATCTACTATCATACCCAGCGTGGACTACTCATAAGAATGGGACAGGGCATCTATCGCTTTAAAGATGTTCCAGAGGAAATGGATTTCTATTCTGAACTCAAAAAACTCTTACTTCTTTGTCCCCACTGTGTTGTTGGGCTACATACAGCGCTTAAGTTTTATGGTCTCACTGATGCAATCTCCTCTCAGATTGATCTACTCTCTCCAACAACCAATATTCCAAAGCGAAAACTAGAAGGGGTCTGTATACACACCACGCCACCTAAACTCATGAAAACTGGGGTTACTCAAATCCATGGTATCACTGTTACCACGTTGGAACGTACTCTCATTGATTTACTGAGAAAGGGAGAGCCACTTTCTCTAGTTTTGGGCGTGCTGAGATCAGCGCAAAGAAAAGGCATGGGCTTTGAACTCACTCAGATCAAAAAATTAGGAGAAAAATTCAGAGTACGCACCAAAGTGAGAGCTCTGCTTGAGGCATTTTTATGATGTGGAATCAGA
>JAHFAC010000187.1 GCA_023250755.1 Bacteriovoracaceae bacterium
TCTTGGGGATTTTGTTCGGAAGAAAGCGAATGTCGCTCTGGATTGCCACTGCTAAAACTCTGTCCCGGTCGCTCACTTTTAAGATCACGATTTCGAAGACGCGCCTCGGGATGATCCATTTCACGCACGAGTCGATAGCGTTGACTCTTCCCCACGCTTGAAAAAATCCTAACTCCGCCACGCTGCGCCGTAACGACCCAGGTCACTTTTGTGGGAATGATCAAAGGACCTCTGAGAGCCATGACCCACCTCACTCTTAAAAAGTGCAACCCCTGGGCCTTAATGATACTTTTCTCAGTGAGAGACACATGATTGGAACACACCCACACCCCATTCTTTATGTCGTTCCCTCCGCTGGGATTGGGGGGGCAGAGACTTTCATTCAACATGCTGCACTTTTTCATAATAGAAACGAATTTAGCCCTCTGTTCTGCCTTTTGCGTGATGGAGCATTGGGAGATTGGTTTCGAAAAAACTCAATCCCAAATTTTTGGGTTGATCCTCACCCCTCTCGACTCAGCCACCCTAACTCGCTCCTCCGGACTGTACGATGGATCAGTGCAATCGCAAAAAATCACCACGCCTCACTGATTCACTCCACCATGGCTTATGGGGCACTCTTCGGTGCGCCTGCCTCAAAGCTCGCGAAAATCCCCCATCTCTGGTTCCAACACGGGCCAGTTTCAGGATGGATGGATTTATTGGCCGAAGCACTGCCTTGTGAATTGATTCTCACAAACTCAACATTTACGATGGAGCGCCAAAAACAGCTAAAAACCGCCGCACATCGCTTTCTCCTGCCTGAGCGGAAAAAAGAACTCTTTGGCCTCGGTGTTGATTTCGAAACGGTTAAAAAGGTATCTGCAGAGAGTATTCAAAAGCAAGAGAAGGACTTTGTGGCCGGGATTCTTTGCCGACTACAAGAATGGAAGGGCGTTCATATTTTCATTGAGGCCATTGCCGAGGCCAGAAAAACCAACCCAGAAATTCGTGGAATCATCTTCAGCGGGACTGCAGATGTGTCAAAGCAAGATCAATATGAAAAAAAAGTCCGGAAACTCGCACTCGAAACCAAGAGCCTGGTCTCTTTCGTTGGGCACACGGCTACACCTCTCCAAGCGATGCTCGCACTGGATGTGGTAGTGAATGCCTCCATTACGCCTGAGCCCTTTGGACTCACGATTATCGAGGCCATGGCAATGGGGCGCGTCCCGATCGCGCCCCGCGAAGGAGGCCCTCTTGATATCATTGAGGATGGAATCAACGGCTTGTTTTTCACTCCAAGAAATCCGAAGGATCTTGCTGAAAAGATTCTTCATCTCGCTGAAAATTCAGAATTTTATCACCGTTTATCTACTCAAGCCAATCAAACAGCGCAGAGCCAGTTCGATGCAAGAAAATCAATTGCCAAGTTGGAACAGATCTACTCATCGAAATTCATGAGCAAACACAACTAGTCAATTGCCGACCCATTAAAATCTGATATCTTGAGCCAATGGGTTCAATAGGATTTCTAAAAAAATTTTTCTCAAGGGTGGACATCAACCTTCATGAAACCAATAAGCAGCCCAAACGAGTATTTACTCCCAGACCCCACCGCATCCAACTCCTCAGTCTGCATCATGTCCAATTTATTTGTAAAAATCCACTAATCGAGGACCCCATTCCACTCCTAAATATTTCAACTAATGGCGCTGGACTCATGAAAAATGCCATTTCAACCCTACCTGCCCCGGGCACCCTCCTCCAAGGTGATTTTGACTTCAACGGAGAAAGGCACCCCATTGAAATGCGTCTGATCCATAATTCAGGCCAAGTCGCAGGCTGTGCCTTTCAAGGCGATTTCAGCCAAATCCGAGATCGAATAGTTCGCTACTTTGACCTCGAACTTTCGGCCTTGAAGATGACTCAAGTCAAGCCCGAAATGCTCCAGACAGAAGCAGATGGAACTCCTCACTGGTTTCTGGGAACAAACAATTGCGAACTGTACTTGGTGAGCAAAGAGGAGCGCGTGATTCGATTTAATCTTTCATTTTTCGCCAATTACATTGAAGGGGGCGAAACCATTCCAACCCGCTTCGGACAAGTGGTGGAGGACACTCGGATTGACAAACCCAAAGCCAAAGGATCTGCCCTCGTCCTCTGGGAAAAAGCCCTCCCAGAAGATCTCTTGAACACTGCCTGTCGATTTATGGAAAATGTTTTGCCGCTATCGTCCGCTCATCGCATAGCGATTTTGGAGAAAATCAAAAAAAGCTCGCCTCCAAATGCCTAAAACGGCAAATGAATTGCCAATCCTCGAATTTCAGAGCCTGAATCCACCAAGATATCGTACCAGGCGTGAGCAAAAATACTTTTTCTGAGATCATAGTTATTGCGATCCACTTGCCAAGAAAAAAGCATCCCCAAAATAAATCGCTGAATTAAAGGAGAAGCATTGAGATTCTCTTTTCCGCCTATGGCATGTGCCGCAGAAAATGCAGCTGATGAAACAAGGGCTCCCGCCCACTTGGAAGCAAACAAATCAGACAGGGTCGGAAATAAAAATCCACGAAACAAACCCTCCTCTCCTAAACCGACAAACCCATAAACTGCAATCTTCAGGGGTTTTCGCGCCGAAGGATACTGATTATGGTAACCGAATGCTGCCCCTGTCCCAACGACTGGCGCACCGATCGGATCAATGACATAGGTTAGATTGAAGGCACCTAAATAATTTTCAAAAACATTATGGGAATCCGAAGGCCGCGCGCCTGCATCACGATACGCATCGTAAATATTGTATTGCCAGATATCAAAACCAATCTGGCTAAGATCGCTATTTGAGGACGACCAGGGGACTACAGAAGCCAAAAACCAACCCATTCCCTCAAAAACAGCGCCATTTGTCATCTGACCTAAGCCTGGAATCAAACTCATCGTCGCGGCAAAAACGGGCCCCACACCAGCCCGCGCAGGTTGAGCAAATAAAAAAATAAAAAACAATCCTCCCAGTACCGACTGCCGACATTTAGAGGCCATAAGCCACTCCGAAAGAAAGCGTGCTTGAACTTCCTGTAAAAGTTTGCTCAGGGACACTAAAGTGAAGCCGTGAAATATCCAGTGAAAAGCTCAATGGATGCTCATTTGATAATGACTTGCTATAGATTCCGCCAAAAGCAAGCTCGTAACTTGAATAAGTAAACAGGCTGAATTGAGAACTCATGGGTGAAAACTTAAAATATCCCATAATGGAACGGCCTCCTGCGAGCGATCGACGCAAAACTGGATAAATTTGTGGTCCTGTCATATTGATGAATCCAAATTTTGCGCTTCCGGTAACAAACGTGGTAGTGTAATAGCCTCCCGAATAAATCCCAAAAGTCCAAGACCCAAGAGTTTTTGGGAAAACATACCCCACTCTGACATTTAAACCGAGAAATCTCAATCCATCCGGCAATGTTTTCGTCAAAGGAAGCAGCGTAAAATAGGTGCTTGCTCCTAAGTCCCATCTTCTCGAACCAAAGATGAAAAAATTATAGGACAACCGCCCCGTCAGGGCCGTTTCAAAGAGTTTGCTTGAAAATATGGATACTTGCTCTTCATACGAAATGGCCGAGACTGCTAAAAGTACTGTCACAAAGGGGCGCGGTGGAGCTAAAAATTTACCCAATCGTTGTAGAATGCTCTCCCATTGACTCACCACCAAAATCACGGTCTGCTCTTCAGTCTCTCCAGCGGGACCAATCGCTGTCAGCGGAAAAGTGGTCGTTGCTGCATTGATCCTCACGTGCAATCTGAATTGTTTTTTAGCATCGAGTAATACTTGTTTGCTCTTCCAAACTAGATTCCATCCTGAATGATCAAAAATGCCATCTAAATTGGCATTAATAATCATTTCTTTATTCTCAGGGCCTGTGAATACAGCAACGGCATCGACTCGCTGAACTCTCCATCTGAGTCCCGTAATGACAACGGGACCTCCAGCCCTTACTTCAACAGAGTTTTTCCACTCCATTTCTTGCTCGATTTCAGTTTTGTCATTCGTTGGGGCCCCTGTCACTTTTACTGTAGGGGTGGATTCAGCTTGCGGAGTTTCAGCCATGACAGAAATGCCGCTGAATTCCATGCAAAAAATGAGGGTCAATAAAAATATATACCGCGTCATAGTTAATCAGTTCTAGCTTAATTATAGACGTGAGTTTGTCGGGCTCTCCATGTTATTTCAAAAAAACATGAACACTCAAAACAAGTGCCAATGATTTGACAGGGCCTAATGCTGATCCAAAAGAACCGACGCCAATCGAGTAGCCAAAGTCATGATCGTAACCTGTGGATTCACCCCCAGAGATGAGGGAATCACTGAACCATCGCAGACATAAATTCCATCCCAGCCGAAAACATGGTGATTGGAGTCTACTACGCCCGCATTTGGAGAAACACCCATACGACACGTTCCTAAGGGATGAAATGCCATGCACTCAATGTCATCAGCGGTTAGGCGCCCTTTTTCGAGTCGCTCAACATCCGCCAGTCCGCTTAATTCGTTATAACCATGAAAAAGAGTATAAATCCGCTTGGCGCCTCCCTCGAGAAAAACCCGAGCAAGAAACGCAACTCCCTTTCGCATCCGTTCGACATCTTGGCGGGTAAAATTATAAATCACAGTACTCCCTAGGAAGGGCAAGTTCATCACCCGTCCCGTGCTCGAGTCAGCAATCAAAAAACCAAATGACGCCATATATTTATAATTTTTCATAAATTCAACCAAGCGGCGCCCGACAAATGGAACGTTCATTGCGGCAACATCAGGAGGAATAAAAACCCCCTCAAAAGTAATCCCTTCATCTTCGAAAATATCAGTGTG
>JAHFAC010000006.1:0-12974 GCA_023250755.1 Bacteriovoracaceae bacterium
TTCAGTGGCCAAAGGAGTTTTGGGCAAAAGTTCCTGGACTCTTAAAAGGCACAGATGTGAATGTTCAGCGTGCCCTTTCTGATGCTCTTAGTCGTCAAGTTCAGTGGCCAAAGGAAGTTTGGGCAGAAGTTCCTAGGCTCTTAAAAAACACGAATGCAGATGTGCAAATTGCTATTTCTGATGCTCTTGGTCGTCAAGTTCAGTGGCCAAAGGAGTTTTGGACAGAAGTTCCTGGGCTCTTAAAAAACACGAATGCAGATGTGCAAAATGCTATTTCTGATGCTCTTATTCATAAATATGATTGGCCAAAGGAGTTTTGGGCAGAAGTGCCTAAGCTCTTAAAAAACATGGATGTAATGGGTGTACATGCTCAGAGTGTCATTTCTCATGCTCTTAGTCGTCAAGTTCAGTGGCCAAAGGAAGTGTGGGCAGAAGTTCCTGCGCTCTTAAAAAGCACGAATGTAGATGTGCGAAATGCCATTTCTTATGCTCTTAGAGAACCCAAAAAATCAGATCCCAGTTTGAAAAAATCATTCTTCCGTAGTTGTTTATCTAAACTTTTGCAGCTTGTCTCAGGCAAGTGAGACCGGAGCCATCTGGAGATCCAGATGGCTGCGTAAAAAATGGTACGGGCGATTGGGATTGAACCAACGGCCCCCACCGTGTCAAGGTGGTGCTCTCCCGCTGAGCTACGCCCGTACAAACCATCAAACACATTTGTGAGATCAGGGACTATAGCCTCGAACTGAGTGCGCGTAAACTGTGAAGTGACCCCTATTGTTGACTTTTTTGTTCTAGACTTTTATTATAAAAACCGCAAATCATTCACAACTTACCCCGCCCCGCCCGCGCCCCGCCAAAATCGCCTCAATGCCGCCTCAACCAACTTTTGCCCTAGGTGGTCAAACTCTGTCTGCTCTGAAAGAAGATAGCCCACCGGCGCATCCAATCCGCAGGGACGCAAACCAACAAAACTTGTCAAAGTGCGAAACCCATTCACAGAGATTCCATGAAGCAAAATACCTCGCTCAATATGAACACCAAGGGCAGCGATCTTCCCTTGAGGTGTCCAAACCCCCATCTCACACCCCCTCCGAATTTCAGCCTGAGGAAAATACTCACGTCCCACGTCAAGCGCAACCTCCAAGAGCCCCTCGACCGCACGCCTCACTCCGCGCCGATCTCCTGTGAGGGTTTCTAACTGATCCACCACAAATAAAACCCACTGTCCGGGGCCATGATAGGTCGCCAAACCTCCTCGATCCGTACGATGGAGTTCAATCCCATAGGTCTTGAGCAGCTCTGGCGCCAGAAGGATATCTTGCTCAGAAGTTCTTCGTCCCAAAGTAATGACAGGGGCCACTTCGGAGAGCAAGAGCGCGCCGGGTCCGCCAGCCCGCACTCGATCCGCAATCTCGCGCTGCTCTTGATCCAGAGCAAGGTAAGTCCAGGGATTAGAAGAAGTGTGTCGTCGCACGCCAATAGATGGCATCAGAATCTCCTGAAAAACCCCTATCACACTGGCATGCGCTCTTCTTTTTAATAAAGTTGGTTAATAAAGTTGGTTAATAAAGCTGAACAACATCCCCGTTTTGGAAATTTCCACCGGTATGGATTTGTGTCACCGCGCCATCAGTCCCGATAAAATCCGTCACTTCGATTGTCCCTTTGAACTGACCCGCAGAGCGCCCTAAAAATGCACCCGTTTGTGGATCATAAACATCTTCGCCCTGGCTCAGGACTTTCAAAATATCTCCTGCCACCAGGCCCGAAGCCTTGCCGGCATTAACGACGATCTTTCCGCCATTCACCTTGGCCACATGCCCTTGCCAGGCCATTTTCTCCACAGAGCGAATGACGTCAGGGGCAATCCGCGAGATCGCATCCCGAATTCCAAGTTTGGTCAGCTCTGCCCGGAATTCTTGGCTCTCAAGCCCCGATCCTTCACCCGTCACGATCGCATTATTTGAAGCCTCCCCTGATTTAGCTGTAGAAAGGATTTCACGTCCAGAGCCTACATCAAAAGCCTTCAGCTCAATATCAACCGCAGATAAAGACTGTTTTTGGCGAAGAAGGCCGACTTCATCGCCCCTCTGACGAAATACGATTTTCGAAAGACGCCCGATCACTAAAACAGAAACCCCAAGACGCCGTCCCTCACGAATGAGTTGAGCGACCTTGACTCGATCTCCCTCTAAAACATCCGAAGTGCCAAGCTCCGTTTGAACATCAGGGGGAAGGAGTACTCTCTGCGTCAGTGCCAGATCGCGCTTAAGTTCATCTGCGGCAAATGGGCCGAGGTCGGGCATCTTCACCGGCGTGTCATTTGAAAAAGTCAGGATAGCGATCCGTTTTTTAGGCTGGCCCATCATCTCCAGTCGTTGAGTGGGCGATACGCCCCCCCCCTGTCCCTGATTGTAATAACTAGGAGGCTCGCTCTGGACATACGTTTGGTCACGGCGAAATGCCGGAGAACGCTGACACGACAAGAGGGTTAAAAATATAAATCCAAAAATAATTTCAATGCTCAAATGAAATCCTTTTTTTTCCATTCAATCACCTCACCTAATTTCCGCCTTGATCAAGCGCGCATTCGCTTCAGTCACCGTAAGAACACCTGGATCCATCCGTAAACCCGAAAGGACTTGCTTCACATCGTTGACTGCTTGAAATGGACGAATTGAAAAAACAGCTTTACCTCGAGACACTTGTTTCTCTTCAACGAACGAAGTTTTTAACACGCCTTGAATCAAGAACTTAAGCTGACTGAAGTGCTTGAAATCACGAACTCCGCTGAGCTCAAGAAGAAGTTCATCAGCCGCCACCCCACCTGCCGCGGCCAAAATAGGTTTAGACCCAAACTCAGTAAAAGCCACGCCGAGGAGCCTTGCAGCGGCATCCAAGAAACGCTCATCTTCCATCACCTCAAGTTGGCCCTCGTGCTGTACCATTCCCTTGACTCCTGAGTCCGATCCATCTGCCGTCCTGCCCTTCAACAAAATGCTCACTGAAATTTGGTAATGCCTCTCATCTGCATGAACTGTGTCGTCTGGATCAGAAGGGAGGGCATTCCAGTGAAGCTGGAGGGCCCCTAAAGCTTTTTTTAGCGCAACGAGCTCAGAGGGGCTTTTTGCGGTTTCCTCAGGCTTCACCCAAACCGGCAGAAAACCCCGTCTTTCGATCATCACCTCAACCGCTTTATGAAGTTCATCTCGGCTTGCAGTGCATTTTTCACAGTCTGGCTGAACTTGCTCAAAAATCAAAAGATGATTGACACTCCCCCCTCCTGCCAAAAGGGACGAAGCATGAAACTGCATGTATTTCTTGATTCCATCCAGATCGAGATCAACATTCAGCCCTTGCGCACCAGGACGATAATCACGGATAAATCGTAAGTAATTTGGCACCACTTCCTCGTCAAAAATCTTCTTTTGCCAGTCTTCCAAAGTCCCTAGTTTTTTTTCTGAGTCTGCCACGGCCGCTCGAAGCTGATCCTGATTCGAGCGAACAGGACCTATCTGTGAAGAGGGCGCTTGAGCTGCCGGAGCTGAAAAAGCATTCACGCTGATCAGTAGGAGAATTGCTGCAAAAAGGAAGGGTCTGAGCATTTGCTTTAGTTTAGCATCCTTTTTGAAAACTGGAAAATCCTGCTTGCCCTGATCATCATAATTTCCGATGTAATTTCTGGTGTAATGTCCGATCCCAGCTCTCTTTAGGTAAGGCGAACCACCTCAGCTCCAAAAATCCCGTTGACTGCTTTAACTAACTGCACTGTTGGAGATACCCGAAGTGCCTGGGGAAGCTCAAGATGCGTTTTAAAGAGCGAATCCTGAAATTCGATTCGGACAGGACATTTGCCGCGATGGCCGAGCAGGCTCTTCTTTAAATCGCGAAGCTGTGCTCCGTTGATACTCCCCGGATCCAAGCGGAGCACCACTTGCGTCACACGATTTTCATGCGCCTCACCTAACCACTCCAAGGATTTCGCAAAAATTTTCGGATTCTCCTCACTCACCTCAAGCTCACCGGTCATCAGCAAAGGAAGGGCTTCGGCCACTGAACGCTTGAGGATTTCCTGGCAGGCAGCATAAGCTTCAGGAAAAAAAACGACTTCAACCTTGCCCTGAAGATCCTCAAACTGGCCAAAAGCCATTCGAGTGCCCTTCTTGGTCATGACTTCGCGAATCTCTGAAACCAGTCCCCCAAGCTTCACCTCAGGCCGTTGAGGACGATACCCGCCCCAAGGCGATGCCCCAACAGCACCAGGTTGACTCACTGGCTTGAGAGCAGCGCTCTTCTCTTCAGCCTGCTTCTTAATGCGCCCAGTAGTCCAGCCAAGCCACTCTTCACAGATTTTCTGCCAAGTGTCCATGGGATGCCCTGACACATAAAATCCAACCACTTGTTTTTCGAGCATCAACTTGCGAGAGTTCGGCCAGTCCTCTTCGTTTTTGAAAAGAGTGTTGCTCGGCCTTGTCAGTTTCACTTCATCCGATCGAAAGGCATCAAAAAGCGAGGATTGACCAAGCTCGCGCTCTTCTTGCTCATCACTTGCTTGTTCAAGCACCGCCTCTAATGAAGCAAAAAGACTTGCTCGGTTCACCTCACTTATGGTGTCGAATGCGCCTGCCATGGTGAGTGACTCAAGTACTTTTTTATTGACCTTTCGAGTCGAAACCCGTGAACAAAAATCGACTACATTTCGAAAAGGATTCGTGCCACGAGCTTCTAAAATAGCATCAACCGCGATTCCACCCACCCCCTTGATGGCTTCAAGTCCGAATCGAATCGCTTTTACTGAATCCCGATCCTCCACGCTAAAGCGCTTCTGAGAAGCATTCACGTCCGGAGAAAGGACTGGGATCGCATGAGCTCGAGCATCCCCAATGTACTTTGTAATTTTATCGGTATTATCCATTTCTGTCGTCATCAAGGCAGCCATGAACTCCGCCGAAAAATGAGTCTTCAAATAAGCCGTCTGGTAAGTGAGGAGGGCGTAAGCAGCCGAGTGGGATTTATTAAAACCGTATTCTGCAAATTTCGCCATTAAATCAAAAATCCCTTGCGCTTTTTCTGCGGAGAGGCCTTGAGCAGTTGCCCCTTTGACGAAAATCTCACGATGCTCGGCCATTTCTTCGTGTTTTTTCTTCCCCATCGCACGCCTTAAAAGATCCGCTTGACCGAGCGAATATCCCGCCAATTCGCGGGCGATTTGCATCACCTGTTCTTGATAGAGAATCACCCCGTAAGTGTCTTTTAATATCGGTTCCAAAGTCGGAACATCATAAACAATGGGATTGCGACCATGCTTACGATCAATAAAATCATCGACCATTCCTGAACCCAGGGGGCCTGGACGATAAAGAGCATTAATGGCTGTCAAATCCTCAATTGAGCTGGGTTGGATTCGGACGCAGAGGTCCTTCATCCCTGAGCTTTCAACTTGAAAAACCCCATCCGTATCCCCTGAGCCAATCAGAGCAAAAACCTTGGAATCGCGATCAGATATCTCTTCGATCCGAAAGTCCTCCTGCTTGCGCGCCTCTTCGCCCTCTCCTCGAATCCCCCCAGAATTTCGGAGGCGAATCAGTTTGATCGCGTGATCGATCACGGTCAGGGTCTTTAATCCTAAGAAATCAAATTTCACCAATCCGATCGCTTCAGCAGAGTCTTTGTCCAACTGCGTGACCGTGGCGCCGTCGCGCCCGACAAATAGGGGGCAGTACTCAACCACCGGCCGCTCAGTGATAATCACGCCGGCCGCATGCATTCCCGCATTTCGATACAACCCCTCAAGCGCTCGAGCGTATTCGATCACCTTGGCCAGCTTTGGCTCCTGCTCCATTTTCTCGCGGAGTCTAGGCTCCTTTTCAAGCGCAGCATCAATGGTGATATGCAACTCATCAGGCATCAACTTTGTAAGCTGATCGGTTTCTGCAAAGGTAAGCCCTAAGACACGCCCGACATCTTTCAGGACAGCACGGGCTTGAAGCTTGCCAAACGTAATAATCTGACAGACATTTTCAAGTCCATATTTCTTAGAAACGTAATCAATCACTTCACCTCGTCGGTCCTGACAAAAATCAACGTCAAAATCAGGCAAGCTGATTCGCTCGGGATTAATGAAACGTTCAAACAGCAACTTAAACTGGATGGGGTCAACATCCGTAATCCGCAATGCATAGGCGACTAGAGATCCTGCTCCAGATCCTCGGCCTGGGCCCACGGGGACGCCCCGCTCTTTGGCCCAGTTAATAAAATCCGCTACAATCAAAAAATATCCTGAAAATCCGGTCTTTTCGATCATTGCCAGCTCATCTTCGAGCCGGGTTCGATAGATTTTCTCTCTCTCAGTCCAATCTAAAAGGGTTTTGCGTTCAGCAAATGAGAGATCGGCAAAGCGCTTATCGAGTCCAAGCCTGGATTGCTCTTTAAGGTACACACCGAGATCAAACGACTGATCTTCTTTACTCACCCCATCGGGTCTGAAATTAGGCAAATGATAGATGGGGCGGCCCTTCGCATCTTTGAAACGAAAATCCACCTGACACCGATCATTGATCAGCAGCGTGTTATCGCAAGCTCCCGGAAAATGCTCAAAGCGCTCACGCATGAGGGCAGCCGGCTTCAAATAAAACTCATGCGGAACTAAACTCTTGGGACGATCTGAGTCGAGATTGCGCCCATGCTCAATGCATTGGAGGACCTCGTGAGCCTCGCCATGAGCCGGCTCTAAGTAATGGCAATCGACGGTTGCCACACAGGAAACACCATGACTCTGCCCCCACCCAAAGAGCACTTGGTTCACTTGCTCCTGCTCTGGAATTCCCGAATCTTGTAGCTCGAGAAAAAAATCTTCTCCAAACCGTTTTTTAAACCACTGAAGCGATTCCAGCGCCGTAGCCTCATCGCCCATTAAAATCCTAGATGCAAGTTCACCCCTCAAGCATCCCGATAAAACAATCAGATCATTGCCCCAGCGATTTAAAAGTTCACGATCAATGAGCGCTCGAGGTCCTGCGGGTTGGCCTTTTTGGGGTGGGGGCGCCTCTGTATAAGCACGGGTCACCATTTGACAAAGATTTTGATACCCCTGAAGATTTTTGCAAAGCAGGACCAGGTGATAAAAACGAGGCCCACTGCTCTGATTCCCCTGAGCTGTCAGTGTATTTCGCCCCTGTGGAGCATAGAGAATTTCACATCCTAAGATGGGTTTTATTTTTTTCTTCTTGGCTTGAAGATAAAAATCAATCGCACCAAATAGATTATTCGTATCAGTCACCGCAACCGCTGGCATGCCAAGCTCTGAGACACGGTCCAGAAGAGATTCGACATGAATCGCTCCCTGTAAAAGACTGTATTGAGTATGCACATGCAAGTGAACAAACTGGCCTGGAGTTTCTGCTGCCTCCTTCGAAGATGACATAGAGGGTGTTTTTAACGGGTCACACCCAGAATGACCATGGGAAAGCAATGGCTCGTCGCATTAACTGATTCTAGTAAATCCTAAGCTCGTCCACCTGACACGATTACAACGTGCGGCGCATAAACGATGGCCAGATGTCTCTTCTGGCCAAGTACTTTTCCGACATCAAAGACCGCAAGAGTTTGGCCAGGTCGTGGAATGGGGAGTTCAGCAGGGAGATAGACCTTCATTTGCTGTCCTGTCTCCAGCTTCACCGCCACCGTCGTCAAGCAATGAAACCAGGCAAAACCATCCTTAGGAACTTGCGCCGGTTCGGTTACAATTCCTGAAAATGCTGCTTCTCCAGTTTGAAATTTTTTTCGAGCTTTTCTGTAAATTGAGACTAGAAGATCTAATCCCACCATGAGGAATGCGAGCACAAGAAGAAAAGGGATGAGACTCACGGCGAGACCAATCTGAAACTGTTCCCAAAATGCATCGCATTGTTGACGTTGAAAATCATTGACCGCCTTGTCTTTTTTGCAAACCTCTGGCGCATTGGCCCAATCGTCAAAAGTCTTCTGCCATTGAAGCATCGCCGCTTCTGGAGGAAATCCACTGACAACTTTTCTGGAAGGTAAAATCGCGGTGGGCTTTCGGCCAGCGTTTTTGACTTCAGGCAAAGAAGCCACAAAGCCCATCATGAGATAACCGATGAAGAATACGCCAACAGAAGGAAGAATCATTCTCTGCAGGAAAAAAAGGCGTGGGGGATGATCAAAAGGACTTTGGGCCACATCTAAGGATCGGATTCCGTCCGACTTTGCTGAAGGGGTGTCAGAGTTGACCCATGGGCAGGAAGAACCATGGGGATCTGGCTCAAGTCCCTTTCCATGGATTTCACGACTTCACTTAAAACGGGATTGACTCCGGTCGCTCTCCACTCTGCCAGTTTTTCATTCATTTCAAGCGAATATCTCAGTGAATAGCCCATCGCTGTCAAAAACCCAAATCCAAGATATCCCATCTTAGGCAGTGGACTGAGCGAGGCAATCATCGAACTGACACTGACGATGGATCCCAAGAAAAGTCTGACTTGAAATGAATTCATGGTGGTTTGATATTTTTGCGCCAAAGGGGGATCGAGGTCCTCGAGCTTTGAAATGGCTTCCCATTTTGCTGCAGACAAGTCCCTGATCAACCCTGCTAGCTCTGCATCAGACTTTTGATATTTTCCACTTTTGATGTTTTGAATCAACTCTTGGGAGATCTGACTAATTGACCTCTCAAAAAAACGAGTGACTTGGACATCCCACTCCCCCTGAGAAACGACCGTTGCCGTTGCACTAAAAAAATTAGAAAGCAATGTCTCCATAAAAGTCACATCCGGGACCTGAATCCCTGCAGCCGACCTCGATACTGCACCCGTGCCGATAAAAACAATCTCAGTGAGAAAATAATAGAGCCTGCGCTCCTGAGTCGCCAAAGACTCGAGGGTAGAATCGGTGTAATGTCCCTTTTCATCAATCCTGATTTCAATCCCACTCCTCTTTGCATAAGCCTTCGTCATAAGATCGCCGCTGATCACGTATTTATAAAAATCCGTGCCCCAATAATTCAACGATGCGGAAATCAAACCAAGACCGATACTTGCCTGAATCGC
Source organism: Bacteriovoracaceae bacterium (assembly GCA_023250755.1). Lineage (GTDB taxonomy): Bacteria > Bdellovibrionota > UBA1018 > UBA1018 > UBA1018 > JAHFAC01. The sequence goes on from JAHFAC010000006.1 coordinate 9,069, forward strand.
GGCTAAAACCGGAGCGTGGTAAGTCACCACGATAGCCAAGGCAGACGAGCCTGTAGTCAATCCTAGTCGAACCATCGTCAAAATGATGCGATGACGATTGGTTCTCCAATAATCTTTGGATGCTTGTGCTTTTTCTTCGGGAGTGCTTTTCAAAAATCGAGCGATTCTCTTTGCTAAGCCGGCTTTTTTTACCACCTCTGCGACATGCTCTGCCTCAAGGGGGGTCTGCCCGCTGGGATCTTCACCGGCTATAATCACTGTTTCTGCAGTACTGTTTCCGTTCTGTTGCATTTCAGCCCGCAACCCCTCGACTGCGGATTGAAGCTCTGCCTCACTGCTGATTGAAGCAGTGACAACTTGCGCGGGCATTTTAGCGCCTGAATCTTGAAGCGGGATTTGAATTTCTACCCGAACAGCCGGTGCAGAGGCGGTCCGAGTCTCATTCGCTGTGGGTGAAACCGTTACAGATTCAACCTTACTTTCTTGTGCTTGACGATACCTGCCCGCATTTTTCCACCCTGCTTTGATTGTTTCGACACTCCCGCTAAGCGCAAATGCAAAATCAACTCCAGAGTCCAGTCTTTCTTTCAAGGCCTGAGCTGAGAGCGCGTTGACTTCGTCACCCCTTCCAGGATCCTCAGCGACTTTCTTCGCCTCATGAGCGATTTTATTGCTTCGCGTGTAGCTTTGAGTTCCGTTTCGGACCATGAGCGCTGTTAAAACAGTGCCTACCAATAGTTGATAGCTCGCTTTTGCGATAGTTCCCAATTCTGCGACACCACTCAATCCCGTGGTAAATGCTTGAATTGCCGCTCCTCCTGCTGGTATAAATGCAAACCAACCGCCGCCCGCAACTGCTTCAGGCAAAGTCCGTGAAGAATTTTTTTCAAAATTGCACCAAAAATTTCCGTATCCGTAGTTAGCATCTACAGCGGAATGAAGACCCGCAGTTAAAAGACCAAAAGAAAGAGGCAAAACATACCCAAATACTGCTGCAGCCGACTGCCCAGGCAAAGCCCAAGGAATCGTACCGATAAGATTTCGAACCCCCAGTGTCCGAAGAGCGCTCCAACTTAATTGAGTGGCTCCACTCACACCCCCCCTTAGAAAAATCTGCCCCACCGCTCTAAAGCCTGTTCGCGTGACAATAGCCTCCATCACTGGGCCAATCAAAGGCGCTAAATAAAGTGCGAGCACCACCGCACTTGCTGCATAAAACGCCGTCTCCTTGCCATCTAATTCATTCAAAGTATTTTGAATCTGTTTTTTTTCTAAAAAATTGGCCTGAATCATTTGGACTAACATGAATTCAGTAACATCTTTTGGAGCACCATAATCCTTCTTGAGCGTATTGAAATGCCACCTCATTCGGTCATAAGCTCGGTCTCTTTCGATCTCCTGAGTCTTGACGTCATCCGAATCAAACCAATGAAATTTAATCATCCCCGTATAGCTGGATAAGGCTTCATTGGCAGCCTGAGAGGCCTTTAAAAAAGTCTCAAGTTCACTCGAAAATTTCTCTAGATGCTCTTTTACTTCGCTCTGATACTTATCTAGCCTCTTGACTTGCACTCGTGCTTCATCTGGCCCGATTTTCACAGGAGGCAGAAAAACCGTTTGATCCACGGGAATAGCAACGGAGCGATCTGAATTAGCAATCCCCATCACAACACCAGGTGAAGCAAAAAGAAAGAGGGAGGCGGGCAACCAAGGATCCTCCCAGATTTTTCTGGCATTAAGGCCGCTTAAGGAACTGAAATCCCAGCCTCTTTCAGAGTCCCACTGAGCGCCTTTGACTTCGGTTAGATAAATATAAAATGGCCTCACCAGCACAGCTTGCTCAGCAATGAATTTCTTAAGCACGGATATTTTTAAGCCTAATTTTTGGAGCGCATGGCGATCCTTCTGATCGAAACCCAATCCCTTAAGATATTTCAGAAGCAGATCCTGCTTAAGCTGAGCAAGGGCCATTTTATTGTGGAGCTCGATCACTCCATTAATTTCTTTTCTCTTGGATTCTTGCAGTTTGGGCGGAGTCAATCGCAACATTTGTGCAATCTGGATTTGAAGCTTTTCTCTGAGCTGCCTTTCAGTTAAAAAACCATGAAGAAAATTTTCGTTGAGTTTAGATACTTCAGAAAGGAGCGCAATCTCTTCGGGTTGACTCAGAACCTGAGGACACTGGTCTTGGGCGAGACATGGCTTGGAGAAAGCAAAAAAGAGCAATGCGAATGCCCACGCTTGTCTTGTTATTTTTAAAGCCACAGGCCCTCCTTGCCGTGGCCCCATAAAGCAAGGGATATACCAAGCTGACATACGCAATAAAGCATTGAGCTTATTGTTTTTTCATAAATCTACTTTATTAATTAAGTGTCTAGGCTTTAGTCACTCCCACTCAATTGTAGCGGGAGGCTTGGAAGAAACATCATAGACCACGCGATTAATGCCGCGAACTTCGTTGCAAATCCGAGATGAAACCCGGGCAAGAAAGCGCGAGTCAAACGGGAACCAGTCCGCCGTCATCCCATCAGACGAGGTCACCGCGCGCAAAGCGACCACGTGGTCATGAGTTCTCCCGTCGCCCTGAACTCCCACGCTCTTGATCGGCAAGAAAACCGCAAACGCCTGCCAGATCTGGTCATAAAGCCCCTCTTCCCGAATGGACTGGATAAAAATCTCGTCAACACGCCTCAATAATTCCAAATGTGGAGGCGTAATCTCGCCAATCACGCGGACGGCAAGTCCCGGTCCCGGAAAGGGATGTCGTTTTAAAAATTCATCAGGGACTCCTAGCTCACTCCCGAGTCGCCTCACCTCGTCTTTAAATAAATTCCGCAGAGGTTCGACCAACTTAAAGCGTAGGTCCTTGGGCAATCCACCGACGTTATGATGAGACTTGATGGTCGCAGAATGTTTGCGTCCGTCGCCTAGCTCTCCCGAACTACCCGGCGCTGGACTCGATTCAATCACGTCAGGATAAAGGGTCCCCTGAACCAAAAACTCAGGTACAGGTACAGGTAAATGACCGGCTGTCGCAGAAATCTGCTGTGCCGACTCCTCAAAGATCGCAATAAACTCAGCGCCAATGATTTTGCGCTTCTTTTCGGGATCTTCCACACCTTTAAGTTTGGAGAGGAAGCGATCGACTGCGTCAACGCAAGTCACCGGTAAATGAAGCCGCTCAGCAAACAGGGCCATCACGCGCTCTCGCTCTCGATATCGAAGCAGACCGTTGTCCACAAAAACGCAGTGTAGGCGATCCCCGATTGCGCGATGAACAAGTGCAGCCGCAACGGCCGAATCTACCCCACCCGAAAGCGCACACACGACGTGGGAGACGGTCCCAACCTGTTTGCGAATCGCTTTGATTTGCTCTTCAAGCACCGAAGCCATTGTCCAATCCGGGTGTATTCCGGCCAGCTTCTTTAAAAAATGCTCGAGAATTTTTGTGCCCCCTTCGGTATGTGTGACTTCGGGATGGAACTGCAGGCCATAAACCTGAGTAGTGGAATTTTCCATCGCGGCAACTCCGCCAGCAGAACTTTGAGCTGAAATCCGGAATCCGGGCGGGACTTTTCTCGTCTCATCGCCGTGGCTCATCCATGCGTAAAACTTTTTGGCATAAAATTCTTGTCCCTGAGATGAAGGAGAAGCAAAGAGCACACTCTCAGGAGTAGGAGTCACCTGCATTCGCCCGTACTCACGAACGGAGGCCTTCTCGACCTCACCTCCTAAAGCGCGAGCCAAAAGCTGCATACCGTAACAAATTCCAAGCACTGGGAACTTTGCTCGAGTTTGATGCTCAAGAAGACCTTCGGGCAGCGCAGGTGCCCCCTCTTCGTAAACCGAAGCTGGGCCTCCGGACAAAATCACCGCACGAGGCGAAAAGGACGAAATTCGCTCCAC
>JAHFAC010000006.1:12984-20378 GCA_023250755.1 Bacteriovoracaceae bacterium
GCGCAATCAGCTGAGTATACTGTGAACCATAGTCAAGAATGATGACTGTCGAATGCCCGCTCATTTCAAACTCATCCAGATCCCAGCCGGTAATTTGGCGCTTCTTTGGTTACAATCACGTCGTGGGGATGGCTCTCAGATAAACCATTGCCGGTAATCCGAATGAATTGCGCATTTTTTTGAAGTAGGGTGATGTCCTTTGCCCCACAATACCCCATTCCTGCGCGGAGCCCACCCATCAGCTGGTGAATATTAAAAGATAAACTGCCTCGATAGGGAACACGTCCCTCGATCCCTTCTGGAACCAACTTCGAAACTTCATCCACCTCAGTTTGAAAATACCGGTCTTTTGATCCCTGTGCTTGTCCCATCGCCCCAAGGCTTCCCATTCCGCGGTAAACTTTATAGGAGCGTCCTTGATAAAGGACCACTTCGCCAGGGGCCTCGTCAGTTCCGGCAAAGAGAGAACCTAACATCACCGCTTGGGCACCCGCCGCCAATGCCTTGGTAATGTCACCACTGTATTTGATCCCGCCGTCTGAAATGACAGGGACTCCGTGGCGACCCGCTGAACGAGCTGCCTCAGAAACCGCATACAGTTGGGGAACGCCAATCCCAGCGATCACTCGAGTCGTGCAGATCGAACCAGGCCCAATTCCCACCTTCACTGCATCCGCACCCGCCTGAATCAAAGCTTCAGTGCCATCATAGGTCGCAACATTCCCCCCAACAACCTCGACTCGGCTACCCAGACGTTTTTTGATCCCACTCACCGTATCCAAAATTCCTTGTGAATGACCGTGAGCACTGTCGACAAAAAGTACATCCACACCGGCTTCGGCCAATGCTTCTGCTCGACGCAGCCCCTCAGCACCAACACTCACCGCCGCGCCTACAATCAAGCGCCCGAACTGATCCTTGTTTGCACGGGGATAGGCCTGCTGCTTTTTTAAATCTTTGATTGTGATCAGGCCCTTTAAATAGCCCTTAGAATCCACAACCGGCAACTTCTCTACCCGGTTTTCTTTAAAAATTCTCTTTGCCTGCTCCAGTGTCGTCCCCTCTGCAACCGTCACGAGTGGCATTCGAGTCATCCGCATCGAAACCAATTGGTCCAAATCTTCCTCAAAGCGTAAATCGCGATTCGTGAGAATCCCGACCAGTTTGAGGCCTTTTGCCTCTTTTAGAGTCACAGGCACGCCAGAGATTTTATAAGTTTTCATTAAGTCAAGAGCCTGGCGAATCTTGGCCTCGGGCTCAATCGTGATGGGATCCAAAATCATCCCCCACTCACTCTTCTTCACTTTTTCAACTTCAAAAGCTTGATCCTGAATCGAGAAATTCTTATGAATGACACCAATTCCACCTTCTTGCGCTAAGGTGATGGCGGTCTTACTTTCGGTTACCGTATCCATCGCGGCAGAAAGCAGAGGCACATGGAGCTTGATCCGCTTCGTCAGCTGAGTCTCGAGATTGACCTGTGAAGGCAGAACCTCTGAAAATCCGGGCAATAATAGAACATCGTCAAAAGTCAGTGCCTCACCTAAGACTTTCATTCTCTCTCTCCTTCAGCAAAATCCCCACCCAAATCCTGTAAAGTTTCTAAATCTTCGTCAGCAGCCCCCAGCTTTGCCGGGCCCCTGACAAATCCGCGGTACTCTTTGGCATCGCCCACGTAATGAGCCGCGCTTTTGGATAAAAACTGAATCTCTTCGGGCTTTAGCGTACGAACCACCTTGGCTGGGGCACCGAGCACCAGACTTTGGGGCGGCACTTTCATTCCTCGGGTCAAAAGCGCACCTGCGCCCACGATACACTCGTCACCGACCTCAACGTGATCCATGAGTATCGCACCCATGCCAACCAAAACCCGCTTTCCGATTTTACACCCATGAAGGAGAGCACGATGCCCTACCGTTACCTCGTCACCGATGACCAGCGTCGTCTCTTTGCGGGTCACATGGAGGACACAGTGGTCCTGGATATTCGTCCTCTTGCCGATGTGAATTGAGTTCACATCTCCACGGACAACGCACTGAAACCAAATGCTGGACTGATCATCAACTGCGACTTCGCCAATGATATCCGCCGACGGTGCGACAAAAGCCGTCTCATGAATCTTAGGCCATTTACCATGATGGGGAAGAATCATGCTGAAACCTCGTCTCGCTCAAAATCCTCTTGAAAACCCAGGGTTCCAGAGTCAATCACGAGTTCTCCTTGAAGGGAAAGGCCGCTTGATCCCGTGATTTTTACGGAAATGAACTTTCCAGCCAGATTTCTAGGCACACGTGAAATAAAATTCACCACGCGATTGCAACCGGTTCTCCCGGTCCAGACGCGCGCTCCTGACAAACCCTCTGCCTGAGCCCGATGAACCATATTTTGATTTTTCGCTTCGCCTTCGACCAAAAGTTCCATCACCCTGCCGACTCTCGCGGCGTAGCGTCTCTCAGCAATCTTGAGCTGATGCTGCAAAACTTGGTTCAAGCGCCGGTTTTTGATCTCTGCTGAAACGTCATCGGGTATTTTGGCTGCACGCGTCCCGGGTCGGACCGAGTATGCAAAAGCAAAAATATGATCGAACTGAATTCGATCCAGAAGAGCGAGGGTGGCTTCAAAATCCTCTTCAGTCTCGGTCGGAAAGCCTACAATCAGATCCGTCGAAAGCCCTACGTCCGGAGAAATTTCGCGCAAGCGATCCATTTGCTCGATATAAGCCCCAATCTTGTGATGCCTGCCCATTTTTTGAAGCACTCGATCCGAGCCGGTTTGGACCGGAAGGTGCAAATGAGGGGATAACCGAGCGACACCCCCTTTTTCAGGCGAGGCATAGCAATCAATCAACTCTTCGCTGAAGTCGAGAGGGTGACTGGAAGTAAAGCGAATCCTCCTGAGTGCCGCACAACGAGGATCTGAATCAATGGCGCGCAAAAGCTGGGGGAAGTTTTCTTCCCCCGTTTTGGGCCCTACTTTGCCGATAATATTGTGAAGATCCTGAGGCTCACGGACTCGAACGTTTTGATTTCCCTTTCCAAATGAATTCACGTTTTGGCCGAGCAAGGTCACTTCTCTCACACCCGAAGCCACCAGCCGTGCAATATCGCTCACGACCTCATCGATGACTCGAGACTTTTCGCGCCCGCGAGTGAAAGGGACAATGCAGTAAGTGCAAAATTTATCGCAGCCTTTCATGATGTTGACAAAGGCCTGCGCTTTGAAGCCAAAGACCTTAGTCTCAGTCGAGTAATTCATCGAAGAATCAAAATCGGCATAAACCACGTGCCGCTCACCATGCCTGACACGGTGAAGAATCTCAGGGAGCTGGTCAATCGCATCCGTCCCAAAAACAAAGTCCACATAAGGTGCCCGCTTAAAGAGGTTCTCTCGATCGAGTTGACCGACACAGCCGCCTACACCAATGAGACGCTGCTTGGCCTGACCTTGTTTTTTTCTTTGAAGCTCAAACTCTCCAAGCGCTGAGACGGCCTTATGAACCGCCTTTTCGCGAACCGTACAACCATTCAAAATGATGAGATTTGCATCTCCCGGCCCCTCTGCCGGAGCCATCCCCTGCTCAGCTAAGAGCGCAGTCATCCGCTCTGAATCTGCCACATTCATTTGGCAGCCGAAGGTCTTGATATAAAAGGTCGATTTGGCCTGCTCCATATTTAAAAAAAAGAGGTTCAAGGTAAAACTTCCTGAGTTTCCTTAACCTCTTCCCTGCTTTCAGTGGGGATTCTATACCTTAAAAGACAGGTTTTGACCAAGGGAGAAATGGGGAGATTATCGACCTCTCAAATAGCACTGCATTTTCTTGTATCCATAGCATTCGATCGCCCTTTGGCGGTTATGGCACGCGCAAAGCAGGGTGAGATTTTCTAGGTTAGAGAGTCCTCCTAGGGCAAATGGTTTTTGATGCTCGATCTGCAGAAAACGAGTTTCGGTGCAACGCCTACCTGTGAGCAGAGAAACGTAGCTGCACTGATGTTGAGCTTTCTTGAACACGGCACGCCGTAGGGCAACGGCGATATAGGGTCGTCTGGACTGGAGTAGCTGATTTATTTTTGGTTTTTCTTCCGTCTTTTCAGGTTTTACTGTTTTTAGCGCTACTTCGCCTGGCGAAGTGAGTATTTCTTCTGAAAAAGATGCGGTGCATTCTTTTTGTTCAGGATGAATTTTTAAAGCCTTCTTTAGTGCTGCTTCAATAATCTCCGCATAGCTGGGGTCAGGATTGCCTTTTTAGATCAGTTTGGCCTTCATCTGATCTATGAGCGCTAGCAATCTATCATCCGCGACGAATTTAATTTCACTTTGGGTAGCGCTGATGATTCGTTTCTTTTCTTGCCTTGGGCCTTCGGCGATCATCTCGGGTGAAATCGCTGCAAAAAACTTTTCTGCATCGAGTTTAGATTTGGATTCAACCTGTTTCAAAAAATTCTTTTTCTCTTCAGTGCTATAAATTTTCTTCTTGGCTTTTTCATGTCGAATAAACTTCTGAAATGTTCCGATAACGGAGAGATTGAGAGAACCTTTTTCAAGAGAATCTCTAATTTCTGGAACTTCAGATGAAAGTCGCATCGCATCGATCCTGAGCTGGGCACTGGCTGGGCAGTACTTGAGATGCTTCGTGCAATAATCAAACATACTGGAGTAACCCAGTGTCGCATAGAGACGCCGTCTCTGAATTTCACGTAAATGCTCTAAAACAAGGTTGGTCAATTCTCGTTCCTGGGCAACGGCTTTAACGGTTTCATTGAGTAGTTCAGAATTAGAAAGAACTTTGAGATCGATGTTTTTCATGGGCACTCCTTTTTTTTGATTTCATAACACATGATTTTTTAGGCCCTTAGGTAGCCTTTAGAGACAGAAATAAATTTTGGGTTGAAAAAAAATTAGAAATTGACTTTAGATTGAACAGGAAGAAGGTGGAGATGGATTGAAATCAAATTAGGGAGACAGTCAGATGTCGCATTAGAGGATGTTTAAAAATCGTCAACAGAAAAATGGCTAAATTATGAATAAAAAAACGATTTTTACTTCGCCTAATGAAATATTATTTCGTTTACAAAATAATAGGGCGTGTTTTCAAAGCCGTACCCAGATTAGAATAGATGCCAAAAACTCGCTCTAAGTAGCGACTTAAGGTTGCAGGGTTCCGACCCGAGCAGCGGAGCAACTCACCTCCTCTTCATCAATCTCTCTGCCGCCACCTCAATCAGGAGTTTGGGATCCATTCCATCGGCTGGACAATGTGCGACGCCAAACATGAGGGACTGGCCCACGACTTTTTCCAGGCGGGTCAAAAGTTTCGGCGCGTCTTCGGATTTGCAATCATCCATCACCAGAGCCAAAAATCCACGCTCTGGGAGCAGGTAAACAGAATCTGAAGATCGGAACAAACCCTGCTTGACTCGCGCTTCGAATTTTTTCATCTGAGATTCCGTTCGTGCCTCTTGTTTCGGAATTTGTATCAACCCCAAAGCCACAGAGGAGAGACCTCCCTGATCTGGCGAAATTTGGCTCGCGCGAGAGGCAAGCACGGCTACAAGCCTATCTTGGGATAAAAGCTCAGGCAGGATCAGAGCCAAGCTCACTTGCTGTCCCTTGCGCTTGGCCTGGAATCTTCCCTGATGAAGTCGCATCATCTCGTGGATCAGGAGGAATTCGCTTCCTAGCCCTTCTTCAACGCGGGTGAGAAAAGCCTGCTCGGACTGAATCGTCCCAGCAAACGCAGAACCGGGCGAGGTCACCCCACTTTGATGCCCAGCCAGTCCCTGCGTCCAAGAAGAGTCCCAAACGCTCTCCTGCCCTGGGCGGATAGAAAAAGCAAAATCCACTAAACCTGGAGAAAAAGAAATCTCAACCTCACTTTGCTTCTGAGCTCTTCCCAAAAGAATTTGAATACAAAGATCCACTGCGCGCCCAAACTTCTGGGGATCAGCAAGCAGATTCGAATTCGAACCCTCGGCAATTTGTAAAAATCTCAACGTCAATCCTTGATCCCTAAAAGTTTGCCGATTTGCTTCGAGCTTGCTTTTCACCAAGCGCAACCCATCGACTTCACGCAAACGGACATGAAAAGTCCCACTCTCAAGAGCAGCCAACTCAAGAAGCATTGCGAGAGAACGATTCAATCGCCTAGCATTTTCATTGGCTCGATGGATCAGCTCTGGGGATGAAAACTCTAAGGTGGATTTTTTATTTTTCTGATTATTTTTTAGCTTCTTTTTTGAAATCTTCTCCAGATTTTCCTCAAGCAAAGTCAGCGCGTTCAAGACTCCCATCAAAGGAGTCCTGAGCTCATGCGAGATCAGTGAAAGCAAATTTGCCTGAAAGGCACGAAACAAGGCTTCATCCTGGGGAGATAGCGACTGATCTGGACGATGTCCCACCGCAATGGACTCATCCCATAGTTGGATTTCTTGTAGATCTTTTTGCATGCCTCGAGTACGCGCACTCGGATCGGCGTAGCGAACGGGCGAGATCTCCTTGGGCTTAGAGTTCGGCGTACTCTTTGAGCTCCGACGTGTCTTGGATGTTGATCCTAACCAGCCAACCTTCTTCACGAGGATCCTCAACTATACGATCAAGCTCTTCAGTGACCGCCCCATTGATTTCTTCGATCACCCCACTCGCGGGAGCAATCACGCCTAAACTCCCCTTGCTCCCATCTACAGTCGCAAGCACTTCACCTTTTACGAAGTCATCCCCTTCGACCGGAAGCTCCACGCTCTCCAACAACCCAATCTCCTCAAAGGCCGAATTATTCAATCCAATTGTAACGACTGTCCCCTTGCGGTCAAACCAAAGTTTTCCATCAAAAAACTCACCGCTTTTGGGAGCGCCTTCTGCCATAGGATCCCCATTCTGCCACGCCGCTTGGCTCGGACGCAACGTTCTTCTAGAGCCTAAGGCTGAAGAGCCGCCTCAACATCCAAAATACCCCCAGTCGATACTTTTCCATCGAGTGCAGAGACCTTGCGTACACTCCTCAGAATCCGAGCGCGAATCTGCCGGTAAGTTTCAGTGGGATAATGTGACCACACCAGCCCCACCGCACCTGTCACGATCGGTGCAGCCATGGAGGTTCCATCCCAACCCAGTTCAAACTCTTTACCTAGTGAATTCTTAAAACGAGCCGTCACGTCGCTGTATTGACTCCCTGCCGTCGTAGAAAGAATTTTAACCCCCGGAGCTGCCAGGTGAACACTCTTTGCTCCATAATTTGAAAAATCTGCCAGCACATCCTGACTGCTGTTCGCTGCCACAACAATCAAGTTGTCGATATCATAGGCGGCAGGAAAACTCGGATCCTCCACCGCATCTTGATCAATTCCATCATTTCCGGCACCAACTACCACAATAACGCCCGCAGCTTGCGCTCGAATCAA
>JAHFAC010000188.1:0-3185 GCA_023250755.1 Bacteriovoracaceae bacterium
TTACGAGCCTGGCGAGAGGCTTCTTCTGCCGATAAGTGAAAAAGAATGCTCGTGTGGGGTCGGGAGTCTTGATCCTGCTTGGCGTCGTCGAGGTCATCTGCAGTTTGAAAAGCGAGGCCTACTTCACTGGCGAAAGATTCAATGGGAGCATTGGATCGAATTCCAGCCAGATCAGCGGGAAGTAAAATTGCAGCAGAAAAAAGAGCACCCGTTTTTTTCGAGTGCATCTGGTTGAGGTCGTGCAACGAAGATTTCGGGCCGAGTTCAAACTCTGCAGCTTGCCCGCCGATGACACCACGGGGTCCAGCCGCGTTCAGTAGGCGGTGAAGGGCGAAAAATAGGTTTTCTGCTGGGACATGTCCTTGTGCGTCCATGAGAGTTTCAATGGCGAGAGCCATGAGAGCATCTCCAGCGAGTAGAGCTATAGCGTCTCCAAATTTTTTATGATTAGACAGCTGGCCTCTGCGCTCATCTGAATTGTCCATGCAGGGGAGGTCGTCATGGATTAAGGTAAAGCAGTGGATCATTTCTACGGCAATGGCAGTTGGGAGAGTCGCCTCGCTGGGAAGGCCCAGCATTTTCCCACATGCTAGGGCGAGACGTGGGCGGATCCGCTTGCCAGGTGCAAAAAGACTATAGCGAATGGATTCGGCAATGTTTTTTGGGGTGTCACCCAGGTGGCGCTCGAGCGCACTTGCGATAGAGGAGATCATGGCGAAGGTGCACCTACTGGAACATAATTCGGAGTAAAAAGAGGCCCGGTCAGTTGATAGGCAAAGCTCCCATCACTCTGCTTTCCGGGCGCTAGCAAAGCGTCGAGAAGAACAAAGGCTTTCATGACGCCAGGGGAAGGCTTGAAGGCAGCTTTTAGGTTGAGGGTGCTTGAATCCAGCGTTTTCCCTAAAGTAATGTCTCCTGTCGCATTAGCAATGAGATCCTCCTTAGTGTCCTCAGGCTGAGCCCCCGCTTTACCCAATCTCAGTTTATTGAGATGAACTTTAGCATTTTCTATTTTTAAATCTGCGACTCCCTCTGTGATTGCAAGCGATGGGACTAGAAAACCAGCTAACATTTGCTGAGGAAGGATGAGTTTGCTCAAGTTGACGTTGATTTCGCCCTTCCAAGTGTCCGGCACTTTGGGATCTCCTGTGAAACTGAGATCACCATTGATTTCTTCGGTGTGTTTGAAATCGGCAAGATCTAGTTTACCTAGATCTATTTTTTTAAGTTGAACGGTAGTTTGGATGACCGGCGACGTTTTAAAATTTTTCAGCCAAAATCGACTCTTCAAAAAACCGTCCCCTTTTTTTAAGGAGACTTTTCCGGCAAGAGTCCCAAAAGTGAGCGGAAAAAGCGAGGGAGAAAATTCGATTTCGTCGATTTGAATGGCTTCTTCGGATGTGGCTCGAGTTAGCGTGATTTCTTTCAGTTTATAGGTGATTCCAAATCCAATTGAAAGTGAAGTTTGTGCGGCATTGAGGGTGATCCCTTGGGTATTAAGGGCAGAAACAAGAGTTGCTTGTATGAAATTCTTAAGTCGAGTTTCTGGAATTTTAAGAAAAGTAAAAAAAACCAGGCTGATCATCCCTAGGCCCATCCAGGCCAGTGTCTTGAGTATTTTTCGTGCTTTTCCCAGAGGTGGGGCCGAAATTGTGGGCGACGTCACTTCTGTTAGGGTTTGTGTTTCTCCCATGGCTCTTAGGATCCTTCCTTGCCTTTTAAGCTAAAGGCTGAAATCGAAAGTGTGGAGTCCATATATCCCGTGGGATCGCTATGAGTGTCAATCTTTAGATTTCGGATTTTGACTGGGCGGTTTCCACTCTCGAGCTGAAAGATGTAGCGGACAACTTGTTTGATGTTAACGTGTTTAAGATTGATATCAAAAAGGCTTTCTTTGGAAAGATCAGTAGTGGGGCCTGGTTTTTCAGCATCAATGGTAAGACTCGCCTTCTCGATCCCGGCAGTTGTGGCTGTAGTTTCCAGGTAGGAAGTCCATGGTACTGAGTTTTGAGTGTCTGAATTACTGATGTTGCTGAGATCTTGGAGACGCTTGATCTCGTCGTGACTGGATTCGATGAGGGTAATGAGATCGGATTTTTCTTTAATTTCTTGTTTCAGTTTGTGTACATTCCACATGGAGTTGAGGGTAAAAACCATGATGAATAGGAGCGTTACTGTAATCCCGCCTGACTTAACATAAATTTTACTTTGAGGATCCAGTTCATCCCATTTTAGCTTGAGCTGCTGAAACCAAGTTTGTTCATTTATTTTTTCAGAGAGTCGTTGGAGCCACAGTTTTAAACGAGAGTTATTTTCCATAAAAATCCTCTGTTGGTTTGCCAGAAAAAGTCACTTTCCAGCGCTTAGCGGCTCCATCTGGAGGTAAAATCTCCTCTGGGCTTGAGCGTTGAAGTCCGGTTAATTTGCCGTTTAATAAGCTAGTCACTTTTTCAGTCACTTGCGGGTTAGAGACGAGGAATGTTAATTCTACTGTCGTTGCTTCTGTGGGGGCATAGGGTGCTGTTGCTGCTGAACCAACGCCGAACTGAATTAAGTCTACCACTGCATCTTGAGGAAGAGTGGTGGAGAGATTTTTTAGGAATCCAATCGGTGAATGGGGATTAGGTCCAGAAAGCTTTGCGATCTCTTTTGCTTTACCGGATTCCCGTTTGATCGCTTCTTGGAGTGAATGAGGGCTTGAAAGGTAAGTTCGGACAGCACTATTTGAGATTTGCCCAAAAAAGGTTCGAATGCTTTTTTCAAGTTGGGCATCGATCGATTTGAGATGGGATTGATAGATTTGGTTTTGAACTACTTGACTTAAGAAAAAACAGCTCAATAGAGCTCCGATGGCTTGGAGTGGGCGCCTGAGGGCTTTGAGACTGAATTCACTGCCCCGAGATTGCTTGGCCAGCTGTCCTTTTCGCAAATTGATCCCTGTGGTTCGCTCAGGACCTACCATGCAAAGCGCGATGGATGCAGCGAGCAAAAATGTAGCATCTGTATGCTCTGAATAGGTCACGCCTGAGGCCGCGAGTGTGCTGAGACCCTTGAGAGGTTGGGTGGTGATTTGCAGCTCTTCTTCCATGAGGCTACATAAGCCAGGAATGAGTGAGGTTCCACCTGTGAGATAAATTCCGCTCAGGTGATCGTGGGCGATGTTTTTACAGATTAATTTAGTTTGA
>JAHFAC010000188.1:3195-4834 GCA_023250755.1 Bacteriovoracaceae bacterium
AGTTTGACGAATTTCTTGAAGAAACTCCTCAAGCGGTTCTTGAAGGGCGTCTGAGAATTCCACTTGATCAGCGCTCGCTTGTTTTCTCTGTGAAAGAGGTAAGATAAAACCATGGTCTTTTTTGGTTGTTTCGGCCTGATTGAGCGGAATTCCATATTTCAAACAAATCGCCGTTGTTAGGTCGCGCCCGCCCCAGTGCAATTCTCTTGCGTAAATCGGGTAAGATTTAAAATGAATATAGAGCAGAGTTCGTTCTGCTCCGATCTGAAGAAGTAGAACAGGTTTTTCTTTTACTGTGGTTGGAAGGATTTTGTTCAAGAGGGTCCTGAATGCCCAAGCTTCGGTAGTTATGAGGTCTGGATCAAGACCAGCCCAAGTCCAATGGTTGAGGGTATTCTGTGCATGGGCTTTGAGGGTGGCGGCGACGTGAACGTGTGAGATTTGTCCACTTTGTGAAAGCACTGAGTAGTCATAGAGAGTGTCGTCGATTGAAAAGGGAAGATCGTCCTCAAGTTCAAATTGCAGGCTATTTTGAATTGCCCTTTTATCGCGTGTAGGGAGCTGAAGGTTACGAAATGTCATTTGGCTGGTTTTCATGGCTACGGCAATTCGATCAGGAGCTTTAGGAAGTGAGAGGACGAGATTTTTGGCGATCTGGAAAGGATCTGCTCCTGTTTCTATTTTTTGCTCATGATATTCGTGGATTTCGTATCGTCTGAAAGCGCTTTCAAGTTCCACCGCTTTGACGCTTGTGCTGCCTAAATCAAGTCCAAGGATTCTCATAAGTTTCTCTCTCTCATAAAATTCTCATATAAGTGATTTTTAATCCAGGATCGGGTTTTGTTCCATCGGGAGTGGGTGAAGCTGCAGGCGAAGGGCTGTTAGGAGATGAGGCAGAATTTTCTTCTTTGGGCTTTAACTCTCCTAAGGTGACCAGTGCTTCTAATATTTTAGCGGCCTGGTTGACTTGAGCTTGAACGACGATTCTAAAATTGGTCTCATCGGTGATGATCCGAATACTTCGCCCGGCTAAATCATCTTTGAATTTTTTAAAATCATCAGGATGACTTTTAAAGTTGGAAATATTCTCTTGAAGATACTTGAAAAAGTCATCCCCTGACTTGAATTGGTTATCGTCTTCTTCTGAGTCTCTGAATTTGAAAAATTCATCGACTTCTTTTTTTGTGATTTGCGGGATCATCGCCTTCAGTGTGGTGTCTTTCATTTGGTTGACGTTCAACCCGGGAGTAGGGCTGACGGTTAATGCTGGGGCGAAGAGTTCATAGAGTTTGTCGTCTATCGGATAAATCATATGAAGCTCGGAAATTGAATAAAATGGTGCGCGTTTTGGGCGAATTTGCGTCCGACCGCTGGTTTCATGGCCTTCATAGGTTCGATCTGCCCAGGAGGCGATGTTTTCTGTGAGGTCGTCCAGTTTAAAATCACGATAGTCGGCAGCAAATTCAGGATCGCTTTGGAATTTTTGATCGAGGATTTGATAGAGGTAATCAGCAAGCCCTTTGCGAGCGGCCTCTGGACTGAAAGTGATCGGAGCACTACTGGGTGTGGGGCTGGGATTGGTGCTAGGGCTAGGATTAGGACTAGGCTGAGTCGATGGAATGAATGCGGACAGGATTGA
>JAHFAC010000189.1 GCA_023250755.1 Bacteriovoracaceae bacterium
CTGAAACCACCCTCGATGTAGTCGAAGGAATGCAGTTTGATCGCGGCTATCTCTCGCCGTATTTCGTCACCAATCCCGAGAAAATGGAAGCCTCCCTTGAGACTCCTTACATCTTGATCTACGACAAAAAGATCAGCTCGATGAAGGACCTCCTTCCCTTGCTCGAAAAAGTGGTTCAACGCTCAAAACCCCTCGTGATTATTGCCGAGGAAGTGGAAGGCGAAGCACTGGCCACCCTGGTAGTGAACAAGCTCCGTGGCACCATCCAAGTTGCGGCCGTCAAAGCTCCTGGCTTCGGCGATCGACGCAAGGAGATGCTGCAAGACATCGCCACCCTCACCGGTGGGCGCGTGATCTCTGAGGATCTCGGTCACAAGCTCGAGACTGCCCGTCTTGAAGATCTCGGAAGCGCCAAGAAAGTTACGATCGACAAGGATAACACCACGATCGTTGACGGCGCTGGCAAAAAGAGCGATGTCGAAGGCCGCGTAAAGACAATTCGCGCGCAGGTTGAAGAGACCACCTCTGACTACGATCGCGAAAAGCTCCAGGAGCGTCTTGCGAAATTGGTTGGCGGCGTGGCCGTCATCAACGTCGGTGCAGCCACTGAAGTAGAAATGAAAGAAAAGAAAGCCCGCGTTGAGGATGCCCTCAATGCGACGCGCGCTGCAGTTGAAGAAGGCATTGTGCCGGGCGGTGGAACCGCTCTGCTTCGTGCAGCAAAAGCCCTTGAAACCATCAAGGGTCTCAGCCCAGAACAGCAGGCTGGCGTCACCATCATCCGTCGGTCTTTGGAGGAGCCTATCCGCCAAATCGCCGGAAATGCTGGTTTCGAAGGCTCAATCGTCGTCGACAAGGTCTTGAACAATACAAACTTCGCTTGGGGCTTCAACGCTCTGACCGAGAAGTACGAAGACCTGATCGCCGCGGGTGTCATCGACCCCTCCAAAGTGGCGCGATGTGCGCTTCAGAACGCAGCTAGCGTGGCTAGCCTCATGCTGACGACTGAAACCCTAATCGCCGAAAAGCCGAAAAAGGAATCTTCCGCTCCAATGGGCGGAGGTGCCGGCGGCATGGGTGGCATGGGCGGTTACGACATGTAAGAAATTTTCTCCGATTTCGGAGAGAAATTACCAAAAAAGGCCAGGTCGTAAGACCTGGCCTTTTTTTTGACCTTTTTAAGGTCCCAAGAGCATTACCTCGACAGCTTCAGCGCTCCCAGGAACTTCTGAGAATAATCATAATAGAAGGCGATATCAGGGCTGGGCGTATCCTCACAGTGTACAAAAGCCTCATATCCAATAGTCCAAAGCTGCTCACGGATATTAATCTGTATTTCAGAAAGCCCTTCGACTTTACAGCTTGAATCCATGGCCTGTGCCCGCTGGCTGGCTTCTTCGAACAACCTGCTCAGATCGCGCCGATTCTCTAGATCCACAGCAATCCGAACACCACTTTGGTTCATCAGACTGACAAGATCTTGTTCATAAGAAAAGATACCACTCGACTTCACATCGATTTCGGCGCTGTAACCAGTGACTTGGGGCAAAATCCCCACCATCAGAGCGCCGATGAACGAGAATTTATTTAGGGACATAGCCCCTCCTCTCTCATCGTTGCATTACCTGAATAATGGGGGCCGAAAAATTCGCCGTCCTAGATTTTTTTTTCAAAAAATCCAGCAGCAGTGGTAAAAAGTGCCCTCCCCAGAAAATCCCGGGGTTTTTAGGAAGATTTAAACCTACCAGAGCTTTTTCTCTCCAGCAAGAGAGAATCTGAGCCGCTATTTTACAGCCTCTAAAAAGTCACGCCGGCATGCAAAAGAAATGAAGTAAATGTCCCATCAAATTCAACGGGAGTACCTTGAGGAGCTTGTTTTGTGGTTCCAAACATATCGTGAAAAGTAAGAGCAGCCCCAAAAAAGAATTGTCGCGTTAATTCAAGATCCACACCCGGACCCACGTGAATACCAAAAACAACGGGTGAAAGCGAAACTCCAGTGGAAATCTGTCGGTTAGGCTTATAGAAACCCAAACCAAAAACGACATAAGGAACCACTTTGTCATACCAACTCAAATTGGTTCGAAGTCCAGTCAGGAGTGTAGTCAAAGAATATTTTCCGTCTGAATGATCAGAATATCCAAAGCTTGCATCAAATCCAAACATGTCACTCACTCCATAGCTATAATGGACTTGGGTCCCAATACTATCTGCATAGTGTGCTGTGGGATCTCCCATATCACCCATCAAAAAAACCTGTCCTACGTCCAAAGCAAGGTTATTAGACCCTGGCGTAAACGGAGCAATCGGCGCCTGAGATTCTCGCCCAAAAGGAGTCTTATGTGATGGATAAGTTTCAGATGCTCCCCAAGATGAAGATTGCTGAGACCAATTCGACGCAGCAGCATAAATCGGCGGAGCTTCAAAAACAAAAAGTGAACTAGTGAAGAGAAATAAGAAAAAACAACAAAACCGACTGGCTCTAGAGAGGGTCATGCTCACACCTTCCTAAAATGTGTTTGACATGAAAACAGCCTGATCGTCTTCCTACAACCAAGCTTTCTTCTCTAGTGTACAGTCTTTTTTGTGGTGCGCAAACTACGCACCACAAAAAAGACTAAATTGATTTGTTATTGGATAATTATTGATTCAACGTAGCAGCACGATTAGCCACAGCTACAGGCGCAGCAACTCCAGCCACATCCTGATCAAAACGGCTCATCTCGCTTCCAAGCTTCGCCTGAATAAAGCCGGAGAAAGAGCCATCTCCATGACGAATGATCTCTTTTAAAAGCTCAACCGAGGGCTGAGTCTTTGACTTACGCTCCACTTCAAACAAAAGTTGCGTCAAAGTTGCGGCGGTAATGTCGTTTTTTGTCTTATTATCAATTACTCGGAGGTCTTCTCCCCCCTTAATCATTTTCGCAATCTCATCCAAAGTTACATAGCTGGACTCATGAGTGTCATAGAGTTTGCGATTCTGATAGCGCTTGATGATTTTTGTTTCTTTCATAATTCCCCCTATTTGCATCATCCCGTTTATACTTACAGCACAATTTCCAGATAGTTTAAGTCAATTCCATCAGGACCTCTAACCCGACTGACCGACCTTCTATCACCAGAATTGAATCTTCCCCCAAAAAACCTATCTACCCCTTCTAGCTAGATAAATTTACAGCCCTGCACGATGCTCGAACAATGCCACACAGTGTCATGACCGTCCAATAAGCCAAATAACAACTCATTGCGCTAAAGTCAAGAGTTCCACCTAACTGAATCTCGTTTTTGGTGCTTTGCAGTTAACGTTCCAAACGAACAGCCATGGGAAATTTATTTTCAGTTTCCAAAGAGAAATGTCGATCCGATATCCAAGGAGATGCTACCACTCATGCATAAAAACATACTCTTTCGCGTCCTCTGTTTAGGTGTCCTCGTAGGATCGATCAGCGGTGCTGGGTGTGCCAGCGCTGGGAAAACCGAACCGGATCAGTCCTCAAGCGCTCCTGAAACCGCTCCTGCTAATGCGCAACCCAGTCAAGCCTCCCCCTCACAGGATGAGACCACTGCTCAAAAAAACACCCATTTTGCGAAAAAAAATACCGAAGCCACAGCAGAATATCATTTTAGTTTGGCCCAAGCTTATGTTGCTGAAGGAAATCCTGATCGTGCGATTGAAGAGTATAAGCTGACTCTCATCTTTGATCCCAGTTCATCCTTGGTTTATGCCCGACTTGCTGCCGAATATATCAAGAAGGGAATGCTCAGCGCTGCTATGGAAGCGTGCAAAGAAGCATTGCAACGGGATCCAAAATTCATTGATGCTCGATTAATGTTAGCGGGCCTTTATTCGACCACGCACGAAACAGATGCAGCCCTGACTGAATACGAGCGAGTTCTAAAACTCAATCCCACACACGAAGAGGCTATGGTCTACAAAGCCCAAGTTCTCATAGAAAATAATCGGGCAAACGAAGCCATACAACAGCTGAGAAACTATCTGAAACACCCTGTCGAATCCCCAATTGCCTGGTACTACTTGGGAAGGGCAGAGCAGAGAGTGGATCATTTTAAAGAAGCAATCCAAGCTTTCCATAAAGCACTCGAAACCCGACCTGGATTTGCACAAGCCGGCCTCGCACTCGGGTATCTCTATGAAGAAAAAAAAATGAATGCACAAGCCATCGCCACATATAAAGACATATATGCACACTCCCAGGATTCTTCAGCTGCTAACCGAATTGCCACGATCTACCTTAAGGAGGAAAAATACCAAGAGGCGCTTCCTTTCCTTGAATCAATCAGCTTATCCGATCCAGACGATATGAACTCGCGTGTGAAGCTGGGACTGGTGCAAATGGAATTGAAGCACTACGATAAGGCCATCGCTACATTTAAAGAAATTCTCCAAAAAAGCCCCGAATCAGATCGGATTCATTTCTACTTAGGAAGCCTCTATGAAGAAATCAAACAACCTGACAATGCCATCGCTGAAATGAAGCAAGTAAAAGCAGAATCCAAACTCTATTCACAAGCCGCCCTTCATGCAGCCCACTTGCTCAAGCTCTCCGGCAGCATGGCAGACGCCGAAACATTCATCAAGGAGGCCATCGCCAAATCGCCAAAAAATCCTGAATTTTATTTGTTTCAAGCTAACCTCAGAGAAGAAGCCAAGAGCTTCGATGAAGCGATTCAGGTCCTTGAAAAAGCAGTAGTCATTTTTCCAGAAGACGAGAAATTAAAATATTATCTGGGCAGCCTCTACGATCATCAAGGCGACACGGACAAAAGCCTAGCCCAAATGGAGGCGATCCTGGTCCTAAA
>JAHFAC010000190.1 GCA_023250755.1 Bacteriovoracaceae bacterium
ATGGAAAGTCTGTTTTGATCATGGAGTTGATCAATAATATCGCAACTCACCATGGAGGCTATTCAGTCTTTGGTGGGGTGGGCGAGCGAACTCGTGAGGGCAATGACCTTTGGCTTGAGATGAAGGAGTCTGGAGTCATCAGTAAGACGGCACTGGTTTACGGTCAGATGAACGAGCCACCCGGAGCGCGCGCACGGGTGGCATTGTCCGCACTCTCCGTGGCAGAATATTTTCGCGATGAAGAGAATCAAGATGTTCTCCTTTTTATCGATAATATTTTCCGCTTTACTCAGGCGGGCTCTGAAGTTTCAGCACTTTTAGGCCGTATTCCTTCTGCAGTGGGATACCAGCCGACGCTCGGGACGGAGATGGGAGAGCTGCAAGAGCGAATCACCTCGACGAGTAAAGGGTCGATTACATCGATTCAGGCGATCTATGTCCCAGCCGATGATTACACAGATCCTGCGCCAGCGACCACGTTTGCGCACTTGGATGCAACAACGAACCTGTCTCGACAAATTGCGGAGTTAGGAATTTATCCTGCAGTGGATCCGTTGGCCTCAACTTCGCGTATTTTGGACCCTCGTGTCGTGGGGGATGAGCATTATCGTGTTGCACGCCAAGTTCAACAGATTTTGCAGCGCTACAAAGACCTTCAGGATATTATCGCCATTCTCGGAATGGATGAGCTCTCCGAAGATGACAAGGTCATCGTTGCGCGAGCCAGAAAAATCCAGAGGTTCTTGTCCCAGCCCTTTTTTGTGGCCGAACAGTTCACCGGGATCAAGGGCAAATTTGTTAAAATTGAGGACACGGTCCGAGCTTTCCGTGAAATTGCGGAGGGTAAGCATGACGATGTTCCTGAGCAAGCTTTCTATCTCGTCGGAACGATCGAGGATGCTCTCGAAAAAGCAAAGACGTTGAACTAAGGAAGCGGAGGCAGACGTGCAGGAGTCACTCAAATTAACCATATTGGCGCCTGAGCGGCGTTTGCTGGATCGAGAAGCAGTTCGTTCTGTTACGTTGACGGGCAGTGAGGGAGAGATTGAAATTTTACCCGGACACGCTGCAATGATCGGCAATTTAGAGACAGGTCTCTTTCGATACCAGGGTGAAAATGGGGATCAAGGGAGCTTGGGTGTTATTTCCACAGGCTTTTTTGAAGTAAACAGCGACGAAGTAACGGTGATGGCAGAGACCATCGAGCTTCAGGGCGAGATCGATGCCTCGCGCGCCAAGCAAGCGCAGCAAAAGGCAGAGACGGGCTTGCGAGAGGCTGATTTGGACGAGCATCGGTTCAAAAAATATCAGCTGAAACTTCAGCGCTCTTTGGTACGTCAACAGATTGCCAGCAAAGAACACGAATCCTAAAATAGGAACTTGTCAAAGCGATCGCTTCTGCTATCCTGATTACTAAGAACAAGGACGGTCTTAGTGTCAACCAGGATGGTGACTCGCTCTGTAAACCCGCTTATTTTTCTGGCTGCTGCGACGGCGCTCGCTGTGAGCACCAGTTTTTCTTGTGCTCTGTTTTTTAAATTCCAGACCATTAACGAGCAAAAAAAAGTCTATATCGATTTTGCTCGAGTGCTTTGGTGGAATAACCTTAGGTTTAGATTGAATCAAGCTGCTGAGCGCGTTGAAATTAGGCCCGTTCCTGAGATTCGATTGCATGTGAGCCACTCAGAAATTAAGTTGAAAGCTAAACCAGAGATTAAATTAAAAGCTAAATTAAAAACTAAACCCGAACTTAAACTAGAGGCCAAAGACGATACACAGGTCGAACGCGGCAAATTATTGACGATCTATAGAAACTTACATCAGCATCTTTTATTGGCAGTGGATACTCAGCCAATAAGACAGATGAATACTCAGATCGTAGCGACCATAACGCCAAGAGTGGATCTCCCCAAGCAGCGGACGGGATTTAAAGAGCCTACCAAAGAACCAAAAGAACCACAAAAAAGAGCAAAACAGGTTGCGAATACGAATCAAACCCCGCCTCAATCGCAAGCCTTATCAGTGAACCTGCTTACAGATACGATTCAAGCGCTTCCACTTGGTGCAAGTCGGCAACAAACAGAGGCTGTTCAAAAAGAAAGGGTTCGGGAAAGGATCTCGACCCTGAGTACTCAACCTGTGAGTACTCATTTGGCGGTGAACCCTCCAGCCCAAATTCTCAAGCAGATCGAAGATCAAGCAGAACGAGGGTCACAAGTAAGATTGGAAAGAAAAGGTGAGTATTCAAAACCTAAAGTTTCAATAGTGAGCCAAACCCTACCCCATTTACCACCAGCGACTCCTCCCGTCTCTCCTCCTCCAGCAGAAAAGGATACTCATGCCCTGACTCCGTCTCAAGAGGTTGCGGACAATAAAGACCATAATGGTAAAATGAATGTATTTGATTTTTCACAAGAAGAGGCTGTCCCTTGTTCGGTATCTGAGCGCGCTGGATCTTTTAGGCAAGAAGGGATCGAAGGATTTTCGGCGGACACGAAAACATTCCCAGTAAAATCAGAAATTTTTTCACAAGAGGGTACTTCGTGTGGGGATCAGGAGAAATGGATCTCTACGTCGCTGGGGGGCTACTGGAGCACTCTTTCGTGGCAAACGAAAAAAGGACAGGTTGCACCCATTCCTCTGATTTCAAATAACACAGCCCTCTTGCTGGCGAGGTTGGGGGGGGGGCCACCTCAACCGGGTGCTGGAATTGTTTTTGGAATTGTTCCGGCTGGATGGCTTTTAGAGCTTTCTGAACGAGCAGACTCTCCTATTTATTTAGATGATGACCGAAAACCCGTTCCAAGCGGACAATTTTTGGGTGAAAGGCAGTTTGTTTTTTTAAATGTAGCACCAGGATCTCATTTGCTCTTTATGAGAGGACCGTCGGGGGCATTCGGGCCAGCAATTGCTTTGCCCGTGATTGGGGGAGCGGCGACTCGCCTCACTTTAATGCCACCGGAGAGAAGCGCGATCAGTGGAAGGATTTTAGATGCTGGAGTCGTCTCTGCCAAAGGTCTTTCGGGTGTTCGTGTCCATGTCGTAGGGCAAAGTGATGCGGCGACTTCAACGGATTTGCGGGGTGCATTCAAACTAGAAGGCGTTTTTACATTATCGCATCATCCAATTTTCATTGAAACAGAAGCCCAAGGGGGATTTGCGCATCGGCATCGAATTGAATGGCCTTTCAACCGGAGTTTTTCACTCTTTAGATTTAAAGCCAAACAGCTTCAAGGTTGGTTAGATCAACTTGAGGGAGGCGTGAGTCCAGAGAGTGGCCTGGTTTTGGGAGCATTGCCGGCGGTGACCAACGAGGTGGGTTTTCCTTCTTTGAGGCCTCTTGGAACTATTGGGACCTTACAACCAGAAACATACACGATTTTGGAGGATGACCGGTTAGCAGCTCATCGTTCGCTAGTGTTTGAAGCTCCTCGTTTTGTCTCTGTTCAAGTTCCCGAGGGTGTTAATCTTGGGCAAGTCGAGGACCAAGAAGGCCAAACCCTCTGGTCTCAGTTGCTTTACTCATCGCCGGGCGTAATCAACGTGATTGGTCCCTGAGCTTAGCTTTTTCGTAGGCCAGGAGATGCCCCGAATTTTCGTGCTCTGGCAGGACAACCCAAAACCCTCTTGGCAAGCGTTGTCGGATGTTTCTGATGTCAGGGTTTAAGAATCGAAACTCAAAAAGCGAGACGCCTCGCCTGAGTGCGATTGAATAGGCTGTTTCAGAATGGGGTAGTCTAAAAAATGCGATGGGTTGAGCGGCTGGACCAGGAGCCTCACCATAAAAAAGGTGTCGATATTTTTCAGCATAGAGAACAGCTAAAAATTCCGCATAATAATTTCGGCTTGCCCAGCCCAGAGGATTCCGCTTGGAGCAGGGGGCAAAGTACTTACCTTGAAGAGCGGATGTAGTTTGTGCGGCCAAATTTCTGAGATTTCTGAGTCCATGATTGTAAGAGGTGATCGCAAGAGGCCATGTTTTTAGGATGTGGTGATTCCTTCGGAGGAGCTTTGCCGCGGCCACGGTTGACTTCAAGGGGGAGAGGCGCTCATCGATTTTGAACGCAGAATTAATCATGAGATACTCAGCGCCGGATTTAGGCATAAACTGCCAGACCCCCGTTGCTCCTGCGTAAGAAATAGCCTTTAAGTTAAAGGAGCTCTCCACCAAGCTGAGGCGAGTCAGTTCGGCAGGAACGCCTAACGTTGAGAAAATTTCTTCCATTTTTGGGAAAAAGATTTCAGCGGCTAACAAGCCTTTGATGATGTTGTCACGCTGGCCAGTCTGCGTACCAATGTTTTTTGAGAATTCTTGGATGGGATGTTTGTGATGCGTGTTTCGAATTGCCGAGAGGATTTGCTTTTCAAAAGGATCCGATGTTTTTTTATGGGCGTGCCGGCTGAGACGCTTGAAGGCGGCCTGATAGTTGTGCAGCAGAGCCTTTGTTTTTTTCTCGACTGTAATTTCATAGGCGGCTCGATTACGCGCTTTTTTTGCAAGCTCCCTGAAATCCAATACGCCGTAGATGATGTCTGGATGTTTTCGGTCAAAGAAGACCACGTGGTGGGTTGTGAATTCTGTATAAATTCGGAGCCAGAAATGGACCGAAGAAAGGAGCTCCGACGGAATCTTAAATTCAGGATGGATCTTGGAGCCCCCATCTTGGAGTGTGAAATTAAATGCAGCCTCTGAGATCACAGGCTCAAGAAGATTGCCCGAAGATGCATACTGAGAGCGGAGAACGGGCCCTAAGTTGATTGCCCCTAGGTCAGCCCAAGTCACGGGATGATCATAAGCCGCGAGACTCGAGGGACCCAG
>JAHFAC010000191.1:0-2117 GCA_023250755.1 Bacteriovoracaceae bacterium
CTGCTTGCATCTCCAATAGAGCTGACAGTGGTGTCGATTTTATTCCCAACACGAGCGAAAGCGGGAAGTTTTGCGGTTACAATCACGGCGGCAGCATTCTTTGATTTAACGGCCGCATTTAGCTGGACCTCGAGTCCAAGCTTTCCAAAAAGGCGGGTCAGTGATTGCCCTGTTACGTCTGCAGAAGAATCGCCAGAGCCTTTTAATCCAACGATAATCCCATATCCAATTAAAATATTTTCTCTTACTCCTTTGACGGTTGCGATGTCTTTAAGTCTTGCAGCTTGGCTTAAACTGGGAATCGAGGCCACAAGAATCATCCAAAATGTGAGTGCCCCTCTAGGGATGGAGGACTTCAAGCCGATATTCATAAATCCTCCCTGAGTTTAAAACATCCTCTTCACTGATATCCGTACTCTTCACAATGCCCATCAATGTTAAAAGCCGAGGAGTTTTCCTGTATTGAATCTTCTTCGTGGCCCGAACTTTGTAATTTCCGTTCGGATAACGTTCTAATATTTCAGACAACATCGTATCGCCCGCCTTTATCTCGACAAATGGACTAACATCAATGTCTTGCGTCGTTGCCTTTGGGATGTTGATCTCATCTTCATTTATACTGCTTGCGCTAGCGCCTTTCGCGCCTGCGGGAGCCCGCGCTGCGGCAACTCCTCCCTCCTTTTTAAGGGTTGGATCCTCGAGACCCAAAGTCTTGGCACGAATTCGCTCTTGCGCGGTGGCTAGCTCGATTTCTTTTTCGCGAGGAGCCAAGGTTCGTGCAACCTCGGATTGAATATCGCGAAGCATTTCTTGTTCGATATTAATCGTAACAATATCCCCAATTCCACGAACTTTATTTTTACTAAAATAATAATTGGTCTGCCCACTCGAGGCCCAAAGGGACCCCTCTTGCGTGGAATCATCTACAAAATCCGCCTGTGTTGCGCGAGGTCCGTTTTTAAATGGTTTTTGCTGTAAATACTCTTGAGCCAATACCGGGGGACGCTGCACTTCCTCAGTAGAATCCTCTTCACTCATTGAAATAGACGCAGGCGATCGATCGACGTGCCCAACGGCGCCACGAGAGACAAAACTGGGCCTCTCTGGACCGCGATCATCACTCAAGAGTTCTCTTTCAGACCATCGTCCCCCTACCGTTGGAGGAGAAGGTTCGTACAGCACTGTGTCGTCTAAATCTCTCCGAAGACTCCCCATTAATTTAGCACAACCCGAGACCGTTCCCAAAATCACGCCCCCAAAGGCCACTAAAAAAATAAAACAAAAAAAGGATTTCAGCTTCATAGCTTCACCTCGACTTCACCATTGGGACAAAGCTTTCCAACTAAGTCTCTTTTCGTTTTGGTCGTCATCACGCGAACCTGTTGATCCAAGTAAGCGGGCTCCTCGGCAATGCCTTGGGTCGAAAGAATCAAATCCCCACTGATCACTTTAATTCTGAGCGCCTCCCCGCGGCGAACATCGGGAATCTTTTGCACTCCTGTAGTCAGGGCGAACTGCCCCTCTAAGATCGTTTGCCTTGCTTCCAAATGAGACAAGTCAGAATCCTTTGAAAGGATCACGCCACGGTATTCATGCGCCATCCCGCTGGAAACATTTACCTCCTGAAGAACAAAAGAATCACGACTTAGGTGTTCACCGGGGTGAACTCTCCGAACCGCCACCCAAGCGATCATCCATGCGGCAAAAGAAACTACGCCTTCTGACTCTTCGTTCGCAATAAATTGCACTTCGCCTTTTCCGGTCTCAAATAAGATTCTCACTCGCTTTGCTTGTGAAGGAAGATTGCCCCTGATCCAACGAATAGAGCCCGTCAACTCAACACGCGCTCCAGGATAAAGTTTGGCTAATTCGCTAGTAACCACTGATGAAACCTGCTCGATTGAATCGGGTCTACGGTCTTCGGCTGCTCGTGCAAAAATTCCGAGGAGCATGAAGAAGAACATTCCAAGCGCGACCCACTTCCTGTCTTTTTTCTCAATCACCGATTCATCCCTTCATCACTTGATATTTGCCGTTGCACCCAACATCTGATCGGCAACACCCATCACCTTGGTGTTCATTTCGTACGCCCGTTGGGTGGTAATCATATCCACCAT
>JAHFAC010000191.1:2127-4813 GCA_023250755.1 Bacteriovoracaceae bacterium
TTGTCGCATCATAAATCCCGCTTTCTGACGCCAACAGTCCCTGGGGATTTTGAAACGTAATGAGCTGAATTTGCCCAAGCACCGTTTCAGCTTGCCCAGGCAAGATCGCCTTCACTTCGCCTGTGTTCGAAACAGTTACGCCCAGCGCATTGCTGGGGATCGTGATTTGCGGAATGATTTGAGCCCCGCTCGTCAGCTGCATTTTCCCTTGCGCGTCTAAGTGGAATGCCCCATTGCGAGTGTATGCGACTTTTCCATTAGGCATCTGAACAGGAAAAAATCCTGGGCCATCAATCATCAAATCATAAGGATGGGAGGTAACTTTCGCGGGTCCTTGCTCAAAAACCTTGTGTGCGGCGCCTACTTTGACGCCCATCCCGGTTTGAATCCCCACCGGGCTTTGCGAAGTCGCGCCTAAAGAGCCTCCTGGTTCCTTGATGGTTTGGTACATGAGATCATGAAACTCATTTTTAACCCGTTTGTAACCATCGGTATTCACGTTGGCGAGGTCGTTTGAAATTCTTTCGATATTCGCAGCCTGAGCTTCTAATCCTGTCGCTGCAGTCGATAAGGCTCGAATCATCCGTTAGTTCCTTTCCTCATTTTCCAGCTATAGTTTTCCGACATCATTTGCCTCACGCCCGAGCAGATCTCCATAAGTCTTGAGAACTTTGAGATCATGTTCAAAAAGGCGATTTGCCTTAATGAGGTTGGTCATCTCCTCAACCGGATTGACATTGGACGTCTCCAACATGGACTGTCTGACTTGAGTTTTTAGTGGCGTCTTTGCATCTGCAGGATCGCGACTCACAAAAATCTGCCCCCCTGCCTTGCGCAATTTGTTCAAATCCTGAATCTCCGTCAGACTGAGTTTCGCCACCAGCTCATCGCCCGCATAAATATCCCCGGATGTCGTGATCGAGAGATTCGGCCCACGATCACGGAGCTTGACGTATCGTTGTTCAGCCGCGACTCCTCCCTGAGTCGCAAGCCCTCCTTGGCCCGGCTGAACTGGAATAGCTGGCAACGCGGTCACCAGCCCTCCGGGTTGAGCAGCCAGCACGGGGTATCCTTCGGACGTTACTAATCGGCCATCCGTAGCCATCTTGAGACTTCCTTGTCTCGTATAGCGAATGCCCGACGGCGTGCTGACTTCGAAGAAACCTGGTCCATCCAAAGCCAAATCAAGGGGTGACTGGCTCAGTCTCAAATTTCCTTGTTTAAAGTTCGTGTAAGTTCCGTCCACCACGACAAACGATTGATCGCGGCCTTCAAGCGGAAAAAAATCCTTGTCCTGCACTAGGCGTCTGGGGATCTCCTCTGGCCCGCGCTCACGCTCACTATGAGCCAGATATTCCCTAAAGGTAGGCAAATCTTTCTTGTAACCAAGCGTGTCGCTATTCGCGAGATTATTGGCGACCGAATCAACACTTTGTGCCTGAGCTGAAGCTCCCGATACGGCAGTCCACATTCCGGTGGCCAATCGACTCTCCCCCTGGAAAACAATCCCTGTCTTCCGATGAGGATTAAAGCAATCGGCATGCCGTGCGGAAAACTTGAATTAAATTACGAGTTGGAAGAAAAATTCCACTTCATTGCGCCTCTCATGGGGAAAAAAATGACCTGTTCTTAGGGAATTTTTTACCGCGAGACGTCCACTCATGTTATTTAAGATTCCACCCATGAAAACACTTTTAGCCAAGCCTGTTGTCGATGGAATGAAAAAAAATCTCTCCTCTCGGATCGCTAATTTTCATCAGCACTCTGGCCGAGTCCCCAAGCTCGCCGTTGTTTTGGTTGGCGATCATCCTGCAAGCGTCATTTATACGACAAAAAAAGGGCACACTGCCGTTGAACTTGGGATGAAACACGAAACGATAAAACTCGCTGCCAGCGCTAGTCCACAAGAGGTCCATGAAAAAATCAAGTTCTTGAATCAAGACCCCTCGGTTGATGGGATTTTGATTCAAAGACCCCTGCCTTCGGGCTTTTCAGAAGAGGAAGTTCTTTACTGGGTTTCGCCCGAAAAAGATGTGGACGCTTTTCACCCCGAAAACACGGGCCGACTTGTACTCGGGCTTCCGTGCTTCAAGCCCTGTACACCTGCCGGCGTAATGAAGCTCCTCGATCACTATGGGATCAATCCCTCGGGCAAAATAGCATGCGTAATCGGACGGAGCTCGATCGTTGGCAAACCCATGGCAGCACTGCTGCTTCAGGCAAACGCAACCGTCATTCAATGCCATAGCAAAACCCCCCATCTTCCCTCCGTCACCTCGCAAGCAGAACTCCTCATTGTCGCGGCCGGAAAGGCGGGCCTCGTCGACGCCTCCTATGTCCGTGAAGGCGCGATTGTCGTCGATGTCGGCATTCATCGGACTACTGAAGGAAAAATCTGCGGAGACGTGGTTTTCGACTCCGTCGCCAAAAAAGCATCGGCCCTCACGCCCGTTCCCGGCAGCGTCGGCCCGATGACCATCATCATGCTGATGGAAAACACAGTTTGGGCAGCAGAACGCCGCGAGGCAGCTCGTGCTCGTTGACTTGGAATTGCTCTCTTTTTCTACAGTTAATAAAATCACTTCAAAAATACATCTTCAGATAGCAATTCATCAATATTGTATTTCTGAAGCATTTTCTGGATTGCCTTACGAAATTCTGGAGAAATCTTAGATTTTGCCTCCTT
>JAHFAC010000192.1 GCA_023250755.1 Bacteriovoracaceae bacterium
GATCCGCGTCTTCAAAAATCATGTTTATATTTTCTACAAATTTTTCGTCTGGATAAGACGCTAAGAGTGAAGCCAAAATAAAACTAGGAGCATTTGTTGTTTGTCTCATTGTGCGCTCACTTGGAGTGGCACCCAACTCATGGTCACAGATTTGCGTGATCCCACTTCTTGCTTTGCACCTTGCCAAACAGCAAAAGCCATGTAGCTATTTTTTCCAGGTTCAAGTATTGAACCATTTTCCCGTTTCAATGGACGTGCAATCACCACTGACCACTCGCCCTTTTCCCAATCGCCATGTCCAATCGCCACTCTATTTTGGATAACCGAACTACTCCCAAAACCTTCTGCAAAGATTTCATCAACAGCACTTGGTTTTTCGTAAGACTGGGGATTTCCAGACACTTTACCTGGAGAATAGATTTCACGTTTTTCGTTGTTCAAACCCTCGATGTTTCCAGAATCCTTAAACTCCATTGGATACATGTCTGGATTCATGTTGGGATAAAGCTCATTCATCTCTGGTTTTCCTTTCTCTAGATCTTTCTGGTATTGAGCACGCCAGTGAAAAATATGAACTGGGTTATCTTTTGCTCCCATGAAAATCGGAGGTGGAGATCCTTCTTTTACCGGAAATTGTAATGCAACCGCGTCAGAGAAATGCCCAAGCTTGCCAGCCTCACTTTTCTCATCGGCTTTCCACCGTAAACGAAAAGCAATCCATTGGCCATCATGCACGGCCTGAACACGAATCAATGAAGTCTGTGTAGTTTTAGGCCTCGGGATCGCTATGGGTTGTGCCATCAGAGAAACCGCTTCCTCGCGAACATCTTTCCAGATCGAGTCGCCCCACGTTGCCTTTGATAAATCAACAGAGACCTTTACCGCTTTAATCTCAGACGCCCCAGCAATCGACTGCACGAGCAGCATCAATGGAAAAAGAATCACCTTAAAATAAAACATAAACTTCTCCTTTTCAATCGCTATCAGGGTGTATTATTCCTAACAGTTTCATATTTTGAATCGTATGCATTGCGCTCGACTAAAGGCTCTGTCACCGGCACGCTCACGATTTCATCTCCCTTTTCGTCGTAACCATAGGCGATGCCATGATTCACTTTGAAAGAATGAATAATCCGATCGGTGCTACCCATGAGCACCAGCAGTCCTTGTGCCACTGGATCTGAGTGAAGTTTTTTGTAACGTTCGATGGATTCTTCAACATTGGGACCAAACATTTGCTCAAGATATTCTCGATTGGCATGCACTGGAGGTATGTAATAAATATTGGGTTCAAGCCCAAGTTGTGGATAATAAGGAAGTGCTAAACCCATCTTGTGAACCAGAAAATCGACTGGATTGTCTTCACGGGCTTTCCAGGGAGGATTGACGAATCCCATAATTCTAATTTTTCCAATACAGTTTTGAACACACATGGGTTGATAGCCTTTTTCTACAGCTGGATAACAGCCCACACATTTTTCACTAACCCGCGTATAGGGGTTATACATCGATTTTTTATAAGGACAGGCTCGCACACATTCGCCGTACCCTTTGCACCGAGATTGATCGATGAGAACTATGCCATCTTCCTCTCGTTTGTAGATCGCTTTTCTTGGACATGAAGCCAGACAGGCCGGATATGTACAATGCGCACACGTTCTAGGCAGATAAAAAAACCATTTATCATGGGGTAGATTGAGATGATCTCCCTTAGAAACATTTCCGACACAATCGTCTTCTCCATTATTGGGATACATCCAATCTTCGTCCGTCGGATGAAAGTGCACTACGCGTTCGTTTGGTTCAGTTGCCTCGAAAATCGTTTTCCCATAGTAGGGTTTTTGTTTTTCCCACTGTTGTTGACCCAGTTTTTCAAGTACACGCACATCCCAGGCCAATGGATAACTGCCGTAGGGCTTTGTTTCGACGTTATTCCAAAACATGTATTCTTGACCCTTGCCGCTTGTCCATGTTGTTTTACACGCAAGTGAACAGGTCTGACATGCGATGCATTTATTGAGATCGAAAACAATTGCCCATTGTCGCTTAGGCCGTTTTTCTTCGTAGGGATATTCCATTTCACGATTCAAATGCCAGTTTTTTACTTTTGCCATAAATCAACCTCTCTTTTTCATAAAGCGGCCCTTGAGGTACTCTTTCATGGCCAAGTTTTCATAAGTCGGGCGAAATCCAAGTGAAGCAGGACGCCAGAGTCCCTTCCCATTCATCCCGCCGGGTTCGGCTTTTGTAATTTTGATAAATGCTTCTCGCGGTGCCCCCACAGGACAATGGATGTCAGGCTCAAATCCTTTTCCGATCCCCTGACCAAACATTCCTTTATGCACCAAAGTTTCTGTCATCAACGTCGGCCTGAGCCAAGCGCGCGTAGCGCTTTGATGACTTCCGTATCGGTACATCGCTTGGTAGTTAGTATCTGCATTTTTTGCGAGCCCATCTGGACGAGACTCTTGCGCACGCACGCTGCCTGTCGTTGCTCCATACATATTGTGCCAAGTTCGCGCAATTCCACGGGGTGTCCCTGGATAATACCTAGCTCGCAGCATCAGTCTAGCCACCTTGTACTCTTCAGTATCTTTTTTCCAACCTCGATAGGGGCGGTCTTCTGGATCAGCGTCGATGTAAATATAATCTCCGTCCTCAACCCCCATCTCCTTTGCATCAAGTGGGTTGATATCTACATAACCTTCGACGTTTGAGGGCATTCGTTTGTCATGTCGATACACATCTCCGAAAGGGCCAAACCAGATCGCAGTAAAATCTGTATCAATCGGTGTTGAATGTGCTCCGTGCCGATACTTCGGTGTGTGAAAAACGTGTGTATAAAGCTTCAATCGCAACGGATGCTTTGTGCCTAAAAGTTCCTCTGGTGTACGCGTTACGTTACGAACCTGCCTAGTTTCACTGGATACGTCACTTGATGAAATACCATAATCTTCAGGAAGCTTTGGTCGAATCGCTTCGTGAGGATGGGACACTAAAACGTTTGGTTCGTAGGGTGTCGAGTCCACTGGCTCGCGGTAAACAACCATGTTTTCACCGCTTTCTATGAACTCTATTTCCGGACGGTAAAACTCAAGACGCCCAGATCGCGTATGCCATGGATGTTCAGAACGAGCCTGCTCGAGAGAAGAAATTCGTGGATAGGTTCGCGTATTGACTAGTGCTGGAATTCCTTGAGCCGCTTTTTCTTCTAACTCAGAAGCTTTGTATCCCTTGAGATTGGCCGAATTGTTAATAATGCGCTGTAAGTAGACTTGAACATCTCCTCCCGAAGCGAATTTCCACATATCCTTCATTCTCGGTTCATCGAGCAAATCACCCAACTTCTCGGCCACTCCTGCAATCACCTCAATGTCAGTGCGGGTATCGAAAATTCGAGGCAACGGCGTTCTGGGATAAATTTGCACAAATGGGTTTGTGCAAGAACCACACATGTCTGGAGCTTTGAACTCTGCCCAACTATCAACGCCGAATACAAGATCTGAGTATTCACAGGAACCCGTCCACCACCAATCAGAGTAAGCAATAAATTCAATTTTGGGTAAAGTGTTGTTCACCACATCGTAGTGCCACTTGACATTCCCAATAACCGAGTTCGAATTATTGAGCCACATTGCTTTCGTAGGCGTAGGCATATGTCCTTCGCCCGTAAAAAGTTTTTTCCCTACCCGAAGCGGACGATCACCGTAATTATAATAGTGGAGAGATTCATAATGTAGGTATTTTTTAATCTTTGGCTGATCCTCCTTTCCAAGTGCTGGGTTAAACGGATCTTCGACTGCATAAGCTGGAATTCCGCCAAAAAGAGCTGAACGATAGTTTCCGGCGTAACTTCCGACATTACCGCCTGGAAAGCCGACATTGCGTGTGAGAGCAGCAACGAGAAAAATCGCGCGATCTTTGAGGTCAGAGTTAAAAAATTGATTGGGTCCCATGCCACATGCAAACAGAGTTTTTTCTCGATTTGCTGCAATCTGTTTTGCAAGTGAAATGATAGCTGATTTCGGAGCACCCGTGACTTTCGATGTCTGGTCTGGAGTAAAATTTTTATTGAGATACTCCTCAGTCATATTAAAAACCGAACGCACCCGAACTGATTTTCCGTTAACTAATTTGACTGTGAAAGCAGCACGAAGCTCGGGAGATACATTTCCGACATGCATCTTTGTGCCAAATTCATCGCGAGTGACAGCCACAAGCTTTTTCGTTTTCCCATCACGAATCACAAAAGATTTGAAAAGATCACGCATCGCTTCGGGTGCAAATTGCGAGGCATTTTCAGTTCCAGAAGGAGTTTTATCTCCTTTTTTCAAAAAACGGATTGATTTCAGTTCGGACTCACTGAATCCTGCAATGACTTCTTCAGGACGCAATGGCTGAAGAGTATCCATTCGAACTAGGAATGGCAAATCAGTATTAGTCAAAACAAATTCTGGATCATACAGTTTTTTAGAAATGATCACTTGGGCAAGTCCAAGTGCAAAAGCCGGATCGGTTCCAGGACGAATCACAGCAACTTCATCCACTTTCGAAGCAGTTGCACTGTATTCGACCGTCACTGCAAAAGTCTTTGCTCCTTTGATGCGCGCTTCGGTGAGCCAATGCGAATCTGGCATCTTTGTGGTGATCCAGTTCATTCCCCAAACGATAATGAGTTTGGCATACTCAGTAGAAAAAAGATCAAAGTCGTTAGTTTGTGATCCTGTCACCATGGGGTGTCCAGGAGGAAGAT
>JAHFAC010000193.1 GCA_023250755.1 Bacteriovoracaceae bacterium
TTGAAATTTTAGAAGACACACTGATTGTCAACAGAGTGAATGCCTACGGAAAAAATGAAACTCGACGACTGGTTCAACATCCTAAATTTTATTTTTTTGATAATGGTGTCCTCAATGGGCTGCTTAAAAACTTCACCTTATCCGAAGACCGGAAAGGGTTTCTTTTCGAGCACTTCATCATCAATCAAATCATAACAGCCAACTTCACATATGGAGAACCAGCCAGACTTTCGACCTATAGGACAGAAGCCGGCACCGAAGTGGATCTGCTGATCGAGTGCAATGGGGCTCTATTGAGCCTTGAGATCAAATCAGGCAGTAAGCTTTCTTCAAAAGATTTTTCTGGATTGAGAGGCTTTGCAGCCTTCTATAAAAAGAAACATCGATCGATCCTCCTTTATTCGGGTGAACATGCTTATCGAGAAGGTTTTATTGATGTGCTCCCCTGGAGGATGGCATTAAGCGAAATCAGCGGATTTTTGATGGGGTAGATTTCTGTTTATGTAGATTTCTGTTTATAAAGATCAATATTTTCAAAAACTTAGTCTTCTTTTCAAAAAAAAATCAGCCCGAATAAAATATCAGACATTTTTAGTTCGCCTATGAGACCATTTTAAGGAAATAGGGGTTAATCAAATGAAGCGATCACGCCTTCCCGAGTTTGGAATTTCCTTTCTTCATGTCACATTGAGTATGGTGCTGATTGGAATTGGGCCTGAGTTTTCATGGGCTAATCCCGGTGAATCTTGCTTGAAGAATATTCAGACGAAAATGGTACAAACAGCAGTGACAAATGGAGGGGCTGCAAAGGGTACGACACCACCCGCTCCGGCCGCTGGTACCACTACAATTGACTTCGCGGGAACTCAGATTTCAGTGGGCGATCCGGTCCCAGAGTTTATTTTAAAAAATGGAAAACGAATGACTGGCGTTGTCGCAGGTTTTGATAAGAATAATAATATCCTCGTTAATATCAAGACTATTGATGGTAAACCAACTCCATGGATTAAAACTCCCTTTTCGCCCTCCTCTCTCAAAAAGGGATTAAGACAAATGGGAAACTTAGAATCATTCTTAGATCAACCAAAACTAAGAGCAGCCATAAGAGAAGTTCGAGCACGAGAAGCGGCTAGAAGTGCCGCTTCAAATAACGGTGAAATCCTCACTCCCGAAAGACTTACGCAAGCTGAAACCGCTTTAGGACGCCCTCTTACCAAAGAACAGCAGCTTGCACTGAAGTACTCAGACTGGGTGGGTGAAGGAAATGCCCAAAAAATATTGGATGATCCAAGCTCGCCCTCAACCCTGCGTGAAATTGCCGAGCGCCACCTCGCAACCCAGAAGGCCTATGCAGAGGCCCCAGAATACGTGGCACGTGATCAAACCTTGGCCAGAAAGACTTTACTGAAAGCTGCGGGATTTCAACCTGAACAAATCCGCACGGTATTGGGCGAAACACCTGTCGCACCAAAGATTGCGCCGATCCCAGAACCTGCTCAGGCTAAAGGCACACTCGTGGAGCAAGCTCGGCAAGCTTTTGGAGAGCTCACTCCAGACAAACAAACCGCCATTGAAGCCGCTGATCAAATTATGACTGGCAAAGCAGCTGCTGTGGCTCAAGATCCTAGTGTCCCCAAAAATATCCGAGATCTTGCTAATCAATACCTTGAACTTGAAAAGACCTATTCTGCTGAAGGACAAACACCTCCCTATTATAAAGAAGGCTACCTAGAACATAATCGATACATGACCGCAGCACAGATTCTTTCTAAAGCAGGGCTAGAAAAAGCAACCTCCGTGGGAGGAGAACCCCGCGCTAATCGTCAAGACATCAGCAGGTGGCTCAAGAGATACCCTTCAAAGCGTTATGAAATCACCTCGTCTTCTCCCTCGCAAAAAAAATATCAACAACTGATGGCCGAACCACAAGCCGAACTCCAAAAAACGGGAGACTTGCGCATAATTCGAGAGAAAGCTGCCGAGCTCATGGAACTTCAGAAGCAATTGAACCGCCAGCTTTCCAATGAAGAACTGAAAGCCAGCGTCCAAAAGATGATTAATAAATATAACGAACGGGATGGATATCTGCCCGGTTTTGATGAAACCTCACCCGTCCAAAAAATCGAAGAACTCTTCTTAACCAACAACCAACAAGGGGCAGCATCTGGAGGCAGAGCGGGGGGTTCGGCCTCTAAACTAAAGAATCTCTTCAATACACTCAAAAATCCAGTAGACGGTGCGCTTCAGTTCATAAAACATATAGAAATAATGGTGAAGAACCCTGCCCAAAGATTTGAAAAAATATTGAGTCACTACGGAACACTTAGAAGTAATTTAGAGGATTTTGCACTCATCGACGAACTCAAACGCCGTATTGATGCAGGTGAAATCAAACCCGAAAATCCCCCACCCCCCTAACCCACATAATTCTTCAGTACGTACTCCAGGGCCTCCTCTTTCGAGTGGAGCTTTCGCTCGAGCGCAAGATCTTCGACCATTCTCAGAATTTCAGAAAAACGTGGCCCGGGTGAAAGGCCCAGCTGAATCAAATCATCGCCACTTAAAAGCTTGGGCAAAGGGCTGACTGCTTCAGAAACGTGGAGGGTTTTCAGCATGGATGTACAAAATTCATAATAAACCAGATTACCGTCTGAAGCAGAGGCATCAGCCTTATGAAGCGCTAGCAGCTGCCCGAAATTTTCCTGACGAATCAAGCGCTGAAGGGTCGATTCGCGCATTTGAAACACATCTTTGAACTTTAGATGATCCTCAACAAGAGAGACGATCATCTGGATCTCTCCATTGGACATCCGGAGACGCTCACCGATCGCTGTCGCCATGGGAGCCCCATCGCGCTCATGGCTGTTGAAATTTTTACCCTCGCTTCGATGTGCAGCCATCGGCTTTCCTACATCATGCAACAAAGCACCCCACGCAAGTGTTGAGGTGCGAACAAGATTTTGCTTTGCCAGACACTCCATTACTTTGAGCGTGTGTTTCCAGACATCTCCTTCAGGATGATAGATGGGAGATTGCTTCACTCCTTTTAGCGCCTCGACCTCAGGAAGAACCAAGGGCAAGAGTTTGAGGTCTGAAAGCATCCGAAGAGCTTCGGCTGGATGGGATCCAGTTAACATCAACGTGAGCTCATCCCGAATCCGCTCAGGACTGATTTTGAGGATCAACTTCGCTCTTTCTCGGATTGCGATGGCCGTTGCAGACTCCAATTCAAAATCGAGCCCTGTAGCGAATCGCGCCGCTCGAAGCAACCTGAGTGCATCCTCTCGAAACCGCTCTTGAGGATCGCCGATGGCGCGTATAATTTTCGATTTTAAATCTGACATTCCGCCGACGGCATCCAAAATCCGAGAGGTCTTTGGATCATAAAAAAGCGCATTGATGGTGAAATCACGTCTCACGGCATCTTCGATAAGGCCTGAAAAAACGACACCCCTCGGATGACGATGGTCTCGGTATTCAAGATCCTGCCTAAATGTAGCGATTTCGAGCAGGTAAACTACACCTGGGATGGGAATCTTAATCACGCCAAAGGCTTTACCTATTGTCACAGCATCCGGAAAAAGCCGGCACAACTCGTCAGGACTGGCGCTGGTCGCAATGTCGTGGTCTTTAGTTTCGCGTCCCAGTAAGAAATCCCGAACACTGCCCCCGACCACATAGGCCACATGCCCTGCGTCGTCTAAACGTGCGAGAGCCTCTCTCACATACTCTGGCAACGGAAAAGGGCGATTAATCCGGATCCACTTCGAGAGGCTCTCCGTGGAGGGAGTACTTGCTTTTGATGACGGTGTCCGCTTCGAAGCGCTCTGGGGCCTCACTGCCTTCGGTGTCTTTTTCACGGCTACGTTTGCCTTTCGGGGATTTTTTAGTTTTTTTGGATGGGGGCAAAGTAAGACTAGAAACAAAAGGGGACATTTGTGGATTCGGAGCGGCTTGCTCTTCTGAGTGCGCAAAATTTATGCTGAGAACGAAAACAATTAAGAAAGCATAGATCATCTTTTATGGTTCCCTCTCCCTACCCTATCACTACCTCATCAAAACTTCACGCGGTCTAGCTCCATCAGCAGGGCCGACGATGCCTCGAGACTCCATGGTTTCGATCATCCGGGCGGCTCGGTTGTAGCCGACTTTCAAATGACGCTGTAAAAAACTTGCGGAGGCATGCCCTGAGTGCTTCACCAGTTCGACTGCCTCCTGAAAGAGCGCGTCGTCGCTTGAAGCATCATCATCCAATGCGTCCTCATC
Organism: Bacteriovoracaceae bacterium; assembly: GCA_023250755.1. Taxonomy (GTDB): domain Bacteria; phylum Bdellovibrionota; class UBA1018; order UBA1018; family UBA1018; genus JAHFAC01. The sequence goes on from JAHFAC010000193.1 coordinate 4,267, forward strand.
ATCTTCTTCAATCAATATCTCATCTCGATAAGCGGGTTTGCCTTGGGACTTCAGAAACGCCGTAACTTTCGCGATCTCTTCATCCTCCAGAAAAGCCCCATGGAGACGAACCAGCTGTGACATCCCCGGCGGCACAAAAAGCATGTCACCCTGTCCCAGCAATCGCTCTGCTCCTGCACGATCCAAAATTGTTTTCGAATCCGCATAGGCCGCAAGCTGAAACGAAACCCGAGAGGGCAGATTCGCTTTGATCAATCCCGTAATGACATCCGTCGAGGGTCGTTGAGTCGCGACAACCAAGTGAATTCCCGCCGCCCGGGCCTTCTGCGCCAGCCGTGCGATCGAAATCTCGACTTCTTTGCGTGCAACCATCATCAAATCTGCCAATTCATCGATAATCACCACGATATAAGGAAGCTTACCCACCTTGGGGGCTCCCGTCTCATCCGGCTCA
>JAHFAC010000194.1 GCA_023250755.1 Bacteriovoracaceae bacterium
CATGGAGGGGTTTGCCTCTGTCCCTGGAGTGAGATCATTGGATTCGTTACCTGAGAGGGATGTCAGAGTTCTTTTAGAGGGAGCACGGGCACTTTTTTTCCCTTCATTGTACGAAGGGTGGGGATTACCTCCTATTGAGGCGGCCGCATGTGGAGTGCCGGTTGCCGTCTCTAGAATCCCTGCTCACCTGGAGGCCCTCTCCGATTTGGCTCCGGGGGAGGTCCTCTTCATTGATCCCAGCGATTATCATGGATGGATTCAAGCTTTTCATCAGGCGGCGAAGGGCGAGATCGCTCATGCGTCAACTAAGACTCGTGCTACTCTTTTGGAGCGTTTTAGCGCGCTTAAACTGGGTCAGGCAATGGATCAGCTTTACGAAACTACTTTGAATGATCTTATTAAAAGTTAAAATATGGCTACTCCACTTAAAATCGCTTTAGTTCATGATTGGTTGACCGGGATGAGGGGCGGAGAATATGTGCTCGAAGCGATCGCAGAACTTTTTCCGCGCTCAGATCTCTTTACCCTTCTTTATGTTCCTGGAAAAATCTCCCCCATCTTGACTACTTTGAAGCGCCACACGAGTTGGCTTCAGAAGGTCCCAGCTGCCGAGCAGAGATACCGATATTTTCTTCCACTCATGCCCTCGATGATAGAGCGGATGGATCTCAGCGGATTTGACTTGATCATTTCTTCGTCTCATTGCGTGGCCAAAGGCATTCGTAAGCCCCCGGGCGCGGTTCATGTCAGCTACGTGCATGCACCCATGCGCTATATTTGGGATCGGTATGATGATTATTTTGGCACTGGGCGTGCTTCTTTGCCGGTGAGGATTACAGCTCGGTTTTTACGGCATTCTTTACAAAATTGGGATCAAAAAGTGAGTGTCTCTGAGCGCGTCGATCTTTTGATTGCAAATAGTCGCTTTATTGCTCAGCAGATTCAGTCAGCTTATGCTCGTGAGGCAAGAGTCGTCTATCCATTTGCCAATCTTTCGCGCTTCGCGAATGCGAGACAGCCTGGGCGAAATTATCTGATGGTGACTGCGTTTGCGCCATATAAGCGAGTGGATCTCGCGATCGAGGCGTTTAATCGACTGAAACTCCCACTCGTCGTTGTTGGCTCAGGTCAAGAAGAGGCTCGTCTCAAAAGGAAGGCAGGACCCACGATTGATTTTCTCGGATCCATTTCAAACGCAGCGATTGCAGATCTTTATGCCAGATGTAAGGCATTTATTTTTCCTTGTACTGATGATTTCGGAATCACAGTGGTCGAAGCCATGTCGGCGGGCGCTCCGGTGATTGCTTTTCGAAGCGGAGGGGCAATGGAAACGGTGACGACCAAGACAGGTTTATTCTTTGAGCCGCAGACGGTTGATGCACTTATGGCTGCGGTGATGAAGCTTGAGCGGGGTGAGTGTCATTTTGAGGAAGCAGATTGTCGCGCGCGGGCTGGTGAATTTTCTAGAGAGCGCTTTCAGCGTGAGTTTTTAGAATCGGTTCGCTTTGCCTGGCAAAAGGCTGGAAAAGATGCCTCCCCACTTGAAGAAAGGATTCAATCCGGTTGGGCAGGTCGCCCATGAGCCTTTGAACGCCCATGACTTATCTCCATGGCCTATGAATGTGGGCTCTCAAACCAGGAGCATTTTCATTAATGCATGCTGACGTTCGATCAGGTGGGTCTTATCGAGAAGCATCAGGCGGTTGAGGCTAAAGTCTTCGACTGTGAAGCTAGCCATGACGCATCCAGCCAGAACCGCACGTCTCAGCAGCTGATCCCATTGTGCGGGATGGTGCTTTGCCATTTCTCGATCTGCACCGGCCTCGGCTAAAAATCCCAACAATGCACCGGCAAAGCTGTCTCCAGCACCGGTGGGATCCACTACTTCAGCCACAGGAAAAGCGGGCGCTAGGAAGACACCTTGTGGCGTAAACAAGGCCGCGCCATATTCGCCTCGTTTGATAATCAGGACAGAGGGTCCCATTTGGCGAATCGCCAGGGCAGCCTGGAGCAAGTTTCTCTCACCCGAAAGCAAGTAGGCCTCTCCTTCGTTGATCGAGAGAATATCGATACGAGTCAGAGTTTTTCGAAGTTCTTCGGGCTTGCCAGTGATCCAAAAATTCATGGTATCGCAGGCGATGAGTTTGGGGGCTCGGACTTGGTCGAGGACCCTTTGCTGGAGGACGGGATCGATATTGCCTAAAAAAAGATAGGGGGATTCTTGGTGTTCCGCTTTCAAGACAGGGTCAAAATGTTCAAAAACATTGAGAAAGGTTGAGAGCGTTTTGGCTTCGTTCATGTTGTGGTCATAGGTTCCGACCCAATGAAAAGTCTTCCCCTTGAGAATATTCACGCCACTGACATCGATCTGGCGTTTTGAAAGCCAATTTAAATGGGTCCTCGGAAAGTCTTCTCCTACTACACCGACGATTTTGACCGGGGCATAGAAAGAAGCGGCAATCGAAAAGTAATTGACCGAACCGCCCAAAACGTCTTCAACTTTTCCTGATGGGGTTTCAATTGAGTCAAATGCCAACGAACCTACAGCCAAGATCGAGACAGGATGAAATTTCATAGTTCTTCGGAGTTAACCGTGGCCACAGGAGCCTGTCAATATTGGAGTGCACGAGGGTCTGTAAATGGGTTGATTTTAGAATGAACTGAACTTGCTGAGTGTAAGGTGGTTTTTGCTTCGATTTTTTGAAGTGTGGCTTCAAGTCCAATCCACCCAGATCCGAGAGGTTCCCAGGTTTTTGGCAGTTCTTTTTTAATAAGGATGGGAGCGCCTGCTGTAAAAATCCATGGGTTTTGTTCGTTTTCTGGTGCTCCAAAAACGGCAATCCACTTTCTATCTTGACTGAGCCAGACTGAATTTTGTGAATCAAGCGACAGGGGGAGAGTGCGAATCAAGCGTTGTTGTTCAAGTGGATTTTCTAGGACAGAATATCCTTTGGCTTGAAAAATTCCCTTCCAGAGCAAGGGAGAGGGTCCTTGAGTGTGTTGCCATTCTAAGAGAGCCTGGTTTTTGGATGCGGAGTGTGCCCAGATTCCCAGGCAAATGGCTACTAAGAGGAATGCTGCACCCATGAATCTATGACTCCAGGTGGAGCTGAGAAATCGCTGAGTATTCTTTGTAAACTTGAGCGCTCTCTTTTGAAGAGGGTGAAAGCAAGAAAGATTAAAAAAACGGTACAAAAAGTCCATACACAGGCCTCAATAACCACTTGTCCAGAATTGCAAATGGGGTGGTGCCCATTGCGCTGACCATTTCGATGCCACATCTTCAACTCCTTCTGCTGTCCTACCTTGAAAAACCCGCGCAGCAGATTGCCTAGGCGAATGTTCCAGCTCAATATGAAAATTTTTTGCACTATTTGCGCTCCAACGGAGGGGCTGCAGACCCACTGCATCGGGAGGATCTCGGATCCAGGGTATTTTGGGAAGAGGGTAAATTCGGTCTCCTTTTTGATCACAACCGCTTAAGGCGATCCAACTGAGCTGGCGGCCTTTCCATTGAGTGAGATGGAGTTCTTGTTCGAGCACTTCTTTAAAAAGTGTTGTTTCAAGTAGGGTGCGGGTTGAGGGTTCTGGATCGGCAATGAGCGCTAGACGGATGATTCTGATTCGCCCATTAGAAGACTCAATGGAGTTCAGCTTTGAGCGTAATTCGAGAGCTGTCTTACTGATGCAATGGTCTAGACGGAGCTGGACTTCAGCAAGTGAGCGGGTATTGCGTAAAAAAACTAAGACACCAAAGAGCAGAATGGCCAGAGTGGAGCACGCAAAACCCATGGGAAGGTGAAGCACTCCAATTGTGTCTTTTAATAAAGCTGGAGTAATTTTGTTTTTTTTCAATTTTATCGCTCTAGCTTTCTCATTCTAACCCGCTCAACTCCTCCCTCCTTACACGTGACACTTCCCTCAATCCATGAAGAAGATTCTTCAAAACTGACTAAGAGAGGAGTGCGTCGACGAGGGGAGTGATCCAGATAGGCACGGGTTTGATCAAAGGCGGTAAATGTACATTGTGCATGAAGCCATGCTGACCAGGCTATTTTTCCTGACGCAACCAAAAGGCCGACAAGAAAGAGAGTTGATATTAGAAACTCCACAAGAATTTGGCCTTTATTGTCCATTGACAGTGACTTTCGTATTAATTTCTCGCTGTACGGTTTGAAGTTTTCTTTGAATGGTGTTTCCCAGCGTTTGAACCGCAACAATCGAAACGACTGAGATGAGCATCACAAGAATCAAGTATTCCGTTAGACCTTGGCCTTCTTGATTGAAATTTTTCATAGAAAAGATTCTCCTTGGTAGAGTTTTCATTGAAAGATTTGGGCCTCAATGTCCCTCAGCAAGAGCTTGTGGAGCGATTAGGTTTTGGACGGTCTGGAGTAAAGATGGATTCTTCAGCGAGATTGACACCGGATTTTATCGTCGTTATGATCAAATCAACCACTAAAAGGTCGGGTATTTAGGGCAGGTAACTCGAAAAAATGAGTCAAAAACAAAGACTTTTCATATATGACCGCAAGGAAATGGGCATTCTGGTTTTACTTGGGGCCATGGTGGCTCTCTTTGCATTTACCCTAGGTATCCATTTAGGCAAGCAAGTGGGGGGCAAAACCTCACTTACGGCTCCTGAAGATGCCAAGCCTGTAGCAACCCTTCCGGATCAAGTTCCCGATAAAAATGAATTGAATG
>JAHFAC010000195.1 GCA_023250755.1 Bacteriovoracaceae bacterium
GTTCATTGATTCTATGCTCATCTTTGCTTTGATTGGGATTGAATCCGCGAGGATTTCTTGAAAATGATGGAGCCGCGGGGCTTGAAGGACTTGAGGGTGTTATTGCCATTATTTACCTTCGGTTGTGAAAAACCTCCCTTGTTTACTCAGGAATACCGGAGTCTCAAGGGAGTTGTCAAGAGTGCTGGAAAGCAAACCCTGCGTTAAGCCGTTCATTGCTTTTCGCACCGTTCACCTGCACAAAATACAAAAAAAGCCCCCACTTCATTGGAGGAAGCGAGGGCTAAATTCTGCTGAATGCCAAAAATCATTATGCTGTTGCGCCTGTTGAGGTTTCAGTTCTTTTGGCGCCGGCCGTCTTCTTCTTTGAAGCCACGGGCCTTGTTTTCTTCAAACCATTAGTTTTGCGAACTTTAAGAAGGAGCTTTTCAAATTCTTTCTTTTGCGTCGTGACGAATTTACGAAGTTTCTTCACTTCACCTGGAATCTGTTTTTGAAATTTTTCGAGTTCCTTGCGTTCTTTCTCAAGAAAATTCTTTACTTTGCCAACATCCGCCGAGAAGAGCTTCTTTACTTCGCGCCCCTGGCGCTCAGCGTACTTGCGAGCATCCTCAACCCAAGTCTTGTTCTTAAGCAACGACTGAAGCTGCACTTGAGCTGTTTTTACTCGACTCACCACTTTTTTCAATTCAGAGTTCATGGTTTTCATGATCATATCCTCATTCCTCACCGCTTCGGGTGTTATCATTGATCCCAAAATTTTGCTATGGGAATTCTGCGTCCAACTCCAAAGGCTTTATGGCTGATTTTCAGCACCGGAGCCGCTTGTCTGCGCTTATATTCATTGACCTCCAATCGGCGCAAAATTTCTCGAACCCAACTGATTTTACCTGAATCCTTAAGTTTCATTTCAGTTCCATACTTCTTTTCAAGCTCATCGGCAGGAATCCCTCGCTCAATAGAATCCGCCAGAAGTCGATCAAGAATCTCATAAGGAGGCAGGGTATCTTGATCCGTTTGATTCGGCTTAAGCTCGGCAGAAGGCGCCTTTGTAAAAACTCTCTCAGGAATAGGGCTCCTCAATTCCTGGTTCATTTGGCGCCCCAGTTCATAGACTTGAGTTTTCAAAAGATCTCCAATGGGAGCCAAAGCACCCACCATATCCCCATAAAGCGTACAGTAACCCGTTGCTAACTCAGACTTGTTGCCGGTAGTCAAAACCAAAGAATTTCGATGGTTTGCGAGGGTCATCAAGATCATCCCTCGCAACCTGGATTGGAGATTTTCTAAGGCAACGGACTGAAGATCACCCAGCCCCTGCGCTAACTCACGGCTTGCTACAGAAAAAAGAAATTTAATCGGCCTCACCTCAAGAGAAATTCCCAGGTTTTTAGCCAAAATTTCTGCATCCTCAAGGCTATGACTCGAGGAATACTGGCTTGGCATCGCCACCCCTAGCACATTTTGAGCGCCTAGCGCGTTCACAGCCAAAACAGCCACGACCGAGGAATCAACCCCTCCACTGAGACCTATCACCGCCGTTTTAAATCCAGTCCTCTTAAAATATTCTCGAACCCCCGTCAGCAACCCTCGAAAAAGCACGTCGATTTCAGATGGGGAAACATCCTCTCGATCTTCACCTCTCGGGAATTCCCAGTGTGATTCAAAAGACTCACCCTTCAGGGGCATATCCAAAATACCGAACGAAGTTTTGAAAATCGGGAGACGACCGATCAGTTTACCTTGAGAATCCAAAGCAAAAGACCCGCCGTCAAAGAGGATCTCATCGGTTGCTCCAACCAAGTTCACATAGACCAAACCAGACCTGAGGGAGCGACAGGCGTCGGCATGGATCTCCTCTCGCCGATCTCGTTTTCCACGCACATAAGGACTTGCGGAAAGAGAAATCAGCAACTCCACCTTTTGTTCTCGGTACCGATCGATCGGATTTTGACCATAGAGTTGACGTCCAAATGAAGAATCCTGCGCCCAAAGATCCTCACAAATTGAGAAGGCGATGGGGTGCCCCTTCCAATTCCAAACTGAAATTTCTTGAGCGGGCTCAAAGTACCGAGCTTCGTCAAAAACATCATAGGTAGGGAGAAGAGCTTTGGCTTGGCAAAAAACCATCCGCCCATCCTCAAACAAACTGACTACATTTTGAGCAGCACGCCCCTGTTCTCTCGGATTGCGTGCCACATGGCCCACTGCAAGAACGCAGTCCTGACCCTTCGTAGCAGCACGCAGATCTTCAATCGCTCGCTCGGTGCGTTCAAACATTTCAGATCGCTCAATGAGATCATGGGGAGGATAACCGCAGACCGCCAGTTCGGGTGTCAAAAGAAGATCCACCCCCTTCGAGCAAGCTCGTTGATAAGCTTCTTTGATTTTTCTTACATTCGCCTCAAATGCCCCGACGACTGAATCAATCTGAGCAACCGCAATCCGCACCGAGCCTCCTGGCAAGATCCTTTTTCTTAAAAGCGGTCAATTGTGACTATAGATCTGGGACTTATCAAAAAAATAGGCCAACTCACGCTCTGCCGACTTGATACTATCAGATCCATGAACCGCGTTGGCTTCGATACTGTCCCCAAAATCTTTTCGGATGGTTCCGGGAGCAGCTTTACCAGGGTCCGTGGGTCCCATGATTTCACGCGCCAAGAGCACAGCATTTTCACCCTCAAGGCAAAATAGCAAAACAGGAGCACTGGTCATGAAATGCACCAACCCTTGAAAAAAGGGACGATCCTTGTGCTCAATGTAAAAACCTTCTGCTTTTTCTCGAGAGAGATGAACGAAGCGAGCTGCGGCAATTCGCAGACCACGACTCTCAAAGCGGCTGAGGATCTCTCCAATCACATTTTTTTCTACCGCATTGGGTTTAATCATGGAAAAAGTCCGTTCAATAGCCATAATCAAAAGCCTCCCGAGCTTTTTTGTGAATAGTGTATCTGGGTCAGTAGTTAGCGCAAAACAGCTTCAACGAAAAGCAATAAATTCTCAGGCCTTGTCTCACCCCAACTCAAGCCTTGAGCGCGTGAACTAGGGTACTTCCGAGATCTGCTGGGCTGCGCGCGATTTTCACACCGGCAGCCTGGAGCGCCTGAAATTTATCCTCAGCCGTTCCCTTTCCGCCTGAAATGATCGCGCCTGCATGGCCCATTCGCTTGCCCTTGGGTGCCGAAGCACCTGCGATGAACCCGACAACAGGCTTCTTAAATTCACGGCGGATAAACTCTGCAGCCTCTTCCTCAGCTGACCCACCAATCTCACCGATCATGACCACACCATGGGTTTCAGGGTCGCGATTGAAAGCTTCGAGCACGTCAATGAAATTGGTTCCGTTAATCGGATCTCCTCCAATTCCAACACAGGTGCTTTGACCAATTCCGAGATGGGTCAGCTGATGGACTGCTTCGTAAGTCAGGGTTCCAGAGCGCGAAACCACGCCAATATTCCCCGCCTTATGAATATGACCCGGCATAATCCCGATTTTACATTGCCCCGGAGTGATAATGCCGGGACAATTGGGGCCAATCAGCCTCGAGCGTGTACTCGCCAGATAACGCTTCGTCGCCACCATGTCGCGAACCGGGATCCCTTCGGTAATACATGCAATCAATGGAATCCCTGCATCCGCCGCCTCACAAATCGCATCCGCCGCGCCAGGAGGCGGCACAAAAATCATGCTGACATTTGCACCGGTTTTGCGAACGGCTTCTTCGACGGTATCAAATACCGGAAACCCCTCATGCGTCTGCCCCCCGCGCCCCGGCGTTACACCGCCAACTACATGCGTGCCATACTCGGCACAGCCCTTGGCGTGAAAGCTGCCCTGAGATCCGGTGATACCTTGAACCAAAAGACGAGTTTCTTTATTCACCCAAATTGCCATGATGCCCTACCTCCCGCCGCCATTGGCCGCCGCGACTGCTTTTTTTGCAGCGTCGGTTAATCCATCTGCCGGAATAATTTTTAATCCCGAAGAAGCAAGGATCTGCTTTCCTTTTTCGACATTAGTCCCCTCAAGCCTAACCACCAGAGGAACAGCGAGCTTCAGCTCCTGTGCCGCCGCAATGATTCCCTCCGCGATGATATCGCACTTCATGATACCGCCAAAAATATTGACCAAGATCGCTTTCACATGGGGATCTTTGAGGATGATCTTGAAAGCCGCACTCACTTTTTCCTTCGAGGCACCGCCGCCCACATCGAGAAAGTTGGCTGGAGAGCCTCCATGGAGTTTAATAATGTCCATCGTCGACATAGCGAGCCCGGCGCCATTGACCAGGCAACCGATGCTTCCATCCAACGCAATGTAGGAGAGATCGTGTTTTGAGGCTTCGACGTCCTGTGGATTTTCTTCGAGGAGGTCCCGGAGCTCCATGATTTCGGGATGCCGAAAAAGTGCATTATCGTCAAAGTTGAGCTTAGCATCGAGGGCCAGCAAGGTCCCTTCTTTCGTAAGGACAAGCGGGTTGATTTCCACCTGAGAGCAATCGCAGGCGACAAAGCACTGATAAATATTACGAAAGAAACTCACCGCGTCTTTCGTCTGCTCTGCCGTAAGCGCTAATGCCTTGGCTAGCTTTCTCCCATGAAAGGGTTGAAATCCGGTCGTCGGGTCAATTGAAACTTTGATGATTTTCTCGGGAGTCTTTTTCGCAACCTCTTCGATTTCCATCCCTCCTTCAGTGGAG
>JAHFAC010000196.1 GCA_023250755.1 Bacteriovoracaceae bacterium
TTTTTGAACGGTTTTTATAGTTCAGTCAAAGGGGGTTTCAGTGGTGTGTGAGAAAAACATGAGAGTGAGCTCAGTATTTTTTTCGATATTTGTTTTGTTTATAGCGTCGGTTTCAGCCGCATCAGTAGAGGTGGCTCGAGTCAACGATCGACCCATTACGAATAAGGACATGGAGCATGCCCTCCAGGGATATAATGAGGGTCAGAAAAAGAGCATTTTAAGCGATCGAAACTCCAGGCGCCAAATCTTGCAGGGTTTAATCGACCAAGAGCTTCTTGTTCAAAAAGGTGAAAAAGAAAAGCTCGACCAAGCGCAAGAGTTTAAGGATGCGCTTACGGCGTTTAGGCGACAGTATTTTGCAGAAGTCCTTTTTCAGCGGGATGTCGACTCAAAGATTTCAAACAGCGTCCTTAAAAAACATTATGACCTTTATAAAAATCGATACAGTACAGACCAGTTTCATGTTCAACACATTCTTGTGTCCGATGAAGAGGGAGCCAAAGAGATTTTAAAGAAAGCTAAGGATCCCAATGCTGATTTTCAGGATCTTGCAGAAAAAGCATCCAAAGATCCCTCAGTAAAGAACAATCGAGGGGATCTTGGTTTTGTGCACTTGAACAGCCCCTACGTGCAAGAGTTTAAAGATGCTGTTTTTTCAGGGTCGACGGGTGATTTCATCGGGCCGATCAAGACGGCTTATGGATATCATATTATTAAGATCGTCGAAAAAAAGCTGGGCAAGCCCCTCGGATTTGACGAGGTCGAGCTGCGTGTGAAGTCTGAATTGCTCAGGATTATGCGTGAAAATTATGTTGGCAAGCTCAAAGCCGATGCCGCAATCAAGGTGGATGACAAGGCGCTCGACAAGATGTGAGCAACGTGTCTCAAGCGTTCACGCGTACTCTTTTGCGCTGATTCTGTATTTTTCTAGCTTACGGAGCAGCGTCTTTTTCGGAATATTTGCGTGAAGCGCTGTTTGATTAATGCGTCCCTTGAATGCTTTCAGTGCACTAATGAGGAACTGGCGCTCAAACTCCTCTTTATTCGCCTGAAAGTCTAATCGGCTGATGTCGAGTTTAAATCCCATGCTCGCACCCAAGATTGAAGCGGCCGCTGCGGGTATGTCTTCGATGGTCTCGTCCAAAGTGGCCGGCAAGGAGGCTGCCAAAGAAGTTGAGCGACGTGTGAGGCCGACCTGGAATCGAACTGTGAGAGATTCAGGCAAGCTTGAGGGTGTGATAAGGGTCCCTGATTCGATGACAAAAGCGTGTTCAATCACGTTTTCGAGTTCGCGAATATTTCCGGGCCAGGAGTGGGCCTTGATGATTTCCATAGCATCGGGAGTGAGCTCTGTGATGCTCTTGTGGTGTTGCTGATTGAACTTGTCGATGAAGTAAGAGACGAGGACATCGATGTCATTTTTTCGTTCCCTGAGGGGGGGAAGTTGGATCGGAAGAACATTAAGCCGATAGAAGAGATCTTCCCTGAATTCTCCGCGCTTGATCATTTCTTCAAGATTCCTGTTGGTAGCTGCCACGATCCTGACATTGACTTCGATTTCTCGATTTGAGCCAATTGGAGTGAATTTCTTCTCTTGAAGGGCTCGGAGCAGTTTTACTTGCATGGCCTGTGAGACGTCCCCGATTTCATCAAGGAAGAGGGTCCCTCCGTCAGCATACTGAAATTTTCCGATTTTTCGCATGTCTGCGCCGGTAAATGCGCCTTTTTCGTGCCCAAAGAATTCACTTTCGATCAGGTTCTCCGGAACTGCTGAGCAATTGATGGTTACAAAACGATTGTCTTTTCTCGGACCATTGGAGTGAAGTGCCTGAGCCACGAGCTCTTTGCCTGTGCCACTTTCTCCCCGGATCAAAACAGCCGTATCCACGCGTGAAAGTTTGTCTATGACGCTGAAGATTCGCTTCATCTCGGAGCTTTGTCCGATGAAGTCTGTTCCGTTGGGCAGTCTAAAAACAGGCGCAGAAAAAGTCAGGTTTCTGACCATGGTGTTGGCTTTAAGGGCTTTATCGATCAGATACACAAGGTTTTCAGCTTTGATCGGTTTTTCAAGATAATTATAGGCGCCTTCACGGGTTGCCTCGACCGCATCTCGGATATTCGAAAACGCGGTCAACATGATGACGATAATGGACGGGTCATGAGCCTTGATTTCTCTCAGGGCCTCTAGTCCGTTTAGCCTAGGCATGTTGACGTCGAGGAGAACCAAGTTATACTTACCAGCCTGAACCTTATTCATGCCTTCTTCGCCATCTTTAGCTTGGTCCACCAGGTAATTGCTCTCCGAAAGTGCGGAGGCCACCGCAAGCCTCAAGTCCGCATCGTCATCTACCACGAGTATTCTATGCATAGGTCAACTCCTTCTCTTCCTTTATTTTTTTTGGCTCCATTTGTTTTTGTTCCATTTTTTTTGATTCTATTTCCATGGGCAATAGAATTCTAAACGTGCTTCCCTTGTTTTTTTCACTCTCTACTTCAACACGGCCATGATGAGCTTCTACAAAGTAACGAGTTAAATAGAGTCCTAGGCCAGTTCCAGCCACTTTGGTGGTGGTATCGTTTTTTGCTCGATAAAAACGTGTAAAAAGATTCTTTTTTTCATCTTCAGTCATGCCGATGCCTTGATCTGTAACCGCAATCTCAATCCACTCGCCCACTTCTCGCGATTGAATTCTGATTTCTGAATCTGCAGGAGAATATTTGAGGGCATTATCAATCAAGTTATTGATGACTTTTGAGATCAGTGATGCATCTATCTTAATGGGGAAGAGGGGCTCCAGATCCGCGTTGATTTTGATTTTCATGGCTCGGCATTGGGCTTTAAAGTCTTCAATGGATCGTTCAATGAGTTGATTTGGATCTTTAGATTCAAGGTTGAGTTGGATGCGGTCGCTTTCGACCTTAGTGAGTTCAAGTATGCTGGAGATGAAACGATTCAACTCATCGGTGGATCCGATAATGGTTTGCAGTGTGTCCATGTCTTTTTGGATTAATCGCCCAGAGGCTTTTCTGATTAAGACTTCGGCCAAGCCTTGTATCCTTGCGACGGGAGTCTTTAAGTCATGGGTCACGAGCGAAAGGAAATTAGTTTTTAGTTCTTCTACCTGTCTCAGGAGTTCGTTTTCGCGCTGATAACCCCATCGTTTTTTATATTCAATGATGAGGCGGTAGGGAACAATCAAGTAGTATCCTACAAAAATTCCAACCAGAGGCTGGCTTTCACGAATCCAAAATCCTTTGAGCGAAAACAGCAATTGACCTGCCAATCCAAAAATTAAGACGAGTCCAAGTGTGGCGAAGACACCGTAGAGAGGCGTGGAGTTCAACACCCAGCCGACGACAAATGCGGTCACAAGAAAGGTCACAATCCAATTGACCCACTGGGGCGCCCGAATGATGCCCTGATTATGAATGACTGCATCCAATATGTTAGCATGAACCACGATTTTTGGATTTGAGTAGGAATTTTTAGAGTAAGGAGTAAAGACGTAATCACTCGAATCTTCACGCGTCAATGTCCCGATTAAGACGATTTTGTCGCGCAAAAAATTTGGATCAGGCAAGGATCCGCGTAAAACATCGATAAAAGAAAGAGTCGGATAACTCCTGGGTGGGGTCTGAAGGGCTGGGTTCCCATGGTATTTGAAAAAAAACAGATGTCCATCCACTGCGGGTACATAGAAACTACCGCGGGTGAGTCGCGCTTGTGGGATCAATCCTAACTGTTGGGCAAGGTCCACATGAAAAACAGGCTTATCGTAGAGATAAGTGAGGGCCCGTCGTGTGATCTTGTCTTCGGGAAAGACATTTCCGTCTTTATGGACGATTGCGATCGAGTGTGGCAAGGAGCTGAGTGGGTAGGGAGGTAGGACTTCACCCGTGACATCAAAAGGAGTGCCTAGAAGAACCGGTATGCCATTTTGCCTCATGCGATTGGCGGTTTCGACAAAGCGTGTACTCCATTGACCGCGAAAAAGCTCAGGATTGGCTTCACTGACGTGATTCATGTCAACAAGATAGCCCACGGCTTTGGGGTGGAATTTTTCGAGCGCTTCTAAGAAGAGGGTATGCGTGTCCAGTGGAAGGGGTGAAAACTCGTTGAGTGATTTTGTGGTTGGGTCATCGATCGTGACCAATGTGATATTAGGATCGGGCTCGGGTGGAGTTCCATGTGCCATGCGAAAGTCGTAGAGATTGGCCTCCAGAAGATTGAACTGTAGACTCATGAGCAGCGTCGTAAGCCCAACTGAGCCTGCAAAGACGAACAGATACTGTTCTGCTTTGCCTGAAAAAAGCGAAGTCATTTTTTTGAAAACCAAGCTCAATCTCTGCATTTTATCTAACTCTTCTCTTTACTCCGCTGGTTACTCCGCTGGCTTCATCCTGCGTCCACTGTTCAGGCTTTCATTGAAAGCAAGCCCATCACCTCACAAGGTGAAGATGGAGCAAGGTGTATACCAAGTGGTGGCTTTTTGCACCCATTCTAAGTGCATGATATTAGTAGAGAACAAAAGCAGCGTATCTCATAGGGTGTGCGTTTGGGGTGTCTAAGAAGTAGACAAATGAGAGTCCTTCAAAATCCGGCAACGGGCTGCGAGTTGATCTGCGTCGACTTTGGAGGAAATCAAAAGAGAGAGCTT
>JAHFAC010000197.1 GCA_023250755.1 Bacteriovoracaceae bacterium
TTGTCGCACTGGTTTTGATTAGTGTCCTGGGCGGCTATCTGATCGGTCATCCCTTTGAAAAGCAGCTCGACTTCGCTCACCTTTTTCTGACTCTCTTTGGAATTTTACTCTTGGCTTCTGGCTCTTCAGCGCTCAATCAACTTCAAGAACGCATATTGGATGCTGAAATGCCGCGCACGGCAAAAAGACCCCTTCCCAGCGGAAGAATCACGCCCAGATCAGCACGGATTTTTATTGGAATTACTCTGGGCCTCGGGCTGATCACTCTGGCTCATTTAAGCTGGGCACTCTGTGCACTGGGAGTTTTGGCCATTATTTCCTACAATGGCCTCTATACTCTCTGGTGGAAAAAACATTGGGCCCATGCAGCCATCCCAGGCGCAATTCCAGGAGCACTCCCGATTCTCATGGGTTACATCGCAGCAAACCAAAGGCTGGATCATGCGGCTGGCTACTACCTTTTTTTTATTTTGTTCTACTGGCAAATGCCACACTTCTGGGTCCTCGCCCTGAAATATCGCGAAGATTATGAAATGGGTGGGATCCCCACCTTGCCCGTCACTCATGGAACCGGAATTACCGTCACTCAAATTATCCTCTGGTGCCTGGGATACGTTGGCCTGGCACTCGTTGCCCCTCTCTTTCTTCGGGTCGGTGCCATTTATCTTATCACCTCGCTCATAATGAGTGCCTGGCTTCTTTGGATGCTGCGTGCGTTTGCGCGTGAACCCGAAAGCCGGCAATGGCTCCGATTTTTTTTGTGGGTCAACTTCAGCCTGATCATTTATATCGGCGCCGCTGTCGCAGACTTATGGAGCGTTTACTTGACGGTCTATTGGACGCGGTAGTAGAATGCACGCTATATAAGAGGTCATTTTAAAAAACCCAAGGGAGAGAAAACAATGAGACATCCATGTATCATTATGGGACTTTTCGGAATGCTATCTGCGGTTGCTAATGCAAACACACCTTCTCCACAGGAAATTGCCCGCGAAAACCTTGGGAAGCAACAGGGCATCTACTCTATCTCGAGCGAATACTGCAGTCTTAAAATTGAAGAAGTAGGAAAATTCGAAACACCTGGAAACTACCGTTCATGGTTCAAGAGACCCGGCCACTATACAGCCGTATCGACGGCTTTGTCTGATCGATGGACAATCAACTCGGAACAAGCCACTCTTACTTATACCCATATTAAGAAAAATATTCTTGCACGCTTTTACTTTGATGACACATTAAAGATCTACCAATATGAAGTTGATGGCGACAGTCGAGGGATTTGCAAGCTCGAGTAACCCTACTCATATTTTCACTTCATAGCCAAGTTTGGTACATATGCCAAAAGTGCACGCCATTTTTGGCATATGTACCTATGAGCATCAAAAAATACACAAATCTGTTTACTGAATTTCAGAGTGGCCTTTAGTGAGCCAACTCCGCCTCTTCTATGTAGATGACTTTGAGCACATCCACGATCGGGCCATTCATTTCTCCAATTTGCCCGCCCATGACCGGAAGATGAGAACCACTATCACTCTCTTGATCGGTTACGGTGATCGGAAGCAGTGCATCTGAGATCAGATTTTTTGGGGGATCAGCACAGACTCGAGTCCTACAGTGAGAAAATTCTAATTCATAGGGCTGGCTGACCTTCAGGATTTCATCAAAGCTGGGCTTGCCTTGAATGAGGTGAACAGCAAAGTACTCACCTGTCTCGCCGAATAAGAGATACTGATCAGAATCAGCAGGAGCTTTAGAGCCATCGAGCTTTTTAGAAAAAATCACCTTCTCGACGCGCACTTTCACGACACCAAGACTCTGCCCACCTCGCTCAAAGTGTCCCTTGTAAATTGATGCAGAAAATCCGGTCTTTGCTCCATTGATGATTTGAGACAAATCCATCACTTCAGGAACTAAGGTGAAGAATGTCTCTCCCCTTTTTTTAAAATTTTCATAACTTTTTATAGTCTCTGAGCGTGGAAGATTCGTTAACGTCAATTTCATGATCAACTGATAATCATGGGGCGAATGAAACATCGGGAGATGCGAAGCATAAGTGACTTGATCTCCAAACAGCAACATCCCATGAGTGGCGGGGGTGTCTGCTCGCACGAGATTGGTCGTTAAAGCTGTCAAAAATAATAGGGTCTTAAAAATGAATGAGTTCATGATTTACTTCTTTCTTGGCTCATCTCGAGCCACGGTTTAATGGCGTATTAATAGGCGTTTTATACAAAAAAATAAAATTAATTGATTTTATATAGTTATCGATTAAATTAATACAAATGAGCCTCTCATCCTTACATTTAGACGCTTTTATGATGGTAGCCAAATCAAAGAGCTTTTCTGAGGCCGCCCAGCGACTCCATATTACCCAATCAGCACTTTCTCAAAGAGTTCTCAATCTTGAAGGAGAGCTACAGGTGAGCCTTTTTGTACGCGAACCCAGTGGAGTTCGAATGACTGAGAGGGGTGAACAACTTCTTAAATACTGCCAAGCGAAAGAATCTCTGGAGGAAGAGTTCCTCAGCGGAATAAAACTAAAAAACAAGAAGGAACTTTCTGGACTGGCCAGAATCGCTGCTTTTTCAACTCAAACACGCTCCGTACTGCTTCCGAAACTGGGTGCATTTGCGAGGTCAAACCCGCATGTTCAAATCGAACTCTTGACACGCGAGATCCGTGATCTTCCTCGCATATTAAGATCTGGTGAGGTTGATTTTATTTTCTGTGATCATCTTGTCGAAAAACAAGGGTGGGTGAACCGACTTTTGGGTTATGAGGAGTATATCCTCATTGAATCGCGACAAAAAACCGTTCGCGAAAACACCTACCTTGATCACGATGAGTTTGATTCAGTCACGTCTGATTTCTGGAAAATTCAAAAAGCTGCGCCCAAGAACTACCAACGAGCCTATTTTGATGAAATCTACACCATTATAGAGGCCGTAGAAGAGGGGTTTGGGAGAGCGGTCGTTCCTTTACATCTGATTCGAGACAATCATCGAGTTGCAGTCGTGAAGGGCCTAAAATCACTCAAATCTCCGATTTATCTCATTTACTTCAAGCAGGCCTTTTACACCCAGCTACAATTGAAACTGATCACGTACTTGGCTTAGCCTTACCTTATAGAAACCTTACACCCCTGCCACCTTCTCGCACTTTTCGAAATCAACATCTTTCAAACTGTCATAACGAAAATGTTGAAATATTTTTCCGCGCACTAGACCTTTAACTGTCTCCTCCAAGATGCGTTGACAGGTCTTCTTTTCTTGGTCCATCAAAAGCCTCTCAGAAAGAATGACGCGAATTGGGGCTACCGAAATTTTCTCCTTCGGATCAATCAGATTACCTGGATTCAAAACATCAGAACAAGCTCCTCCGGTGATGCACGGAAGACCTTCGCCCACCACACGATGATCAAAGTGCGCAAGCCAGTCCAGCTCCGAACTTGCAAACGCGCTGATCTGACTTAAGAACCCTAGAACTAATACTGTTTTTTTCATAATCTCGTATCCCCTTTTCAGCGAATAAGATAAGAGATTGTCGGATCGATTTACAATCGATAATAACTATTTCTATTATAGGAATAATTTATGATGCCATCCGCCGCTGATATTTCTTATTTTCTTGAAGTCTCAAAATCTCTCAATCTCTCCAGGGCTGCTGAGCGCCTTGGAATCACGCAACCTTCCCTGTCACAGGCCATCCAAAGACTAGAGGCCGCAGTGGGGGTATCTCTCCTGAACAGAAGTAAACGAGGAGTGACCCTAAATCAGGCGGGTAGGCAATTTCAATCGCGCGCGCGTCAAATCCTCCAAGATTGGGAGAGCATTCGATCTCGGACTCTGACCTCAGCTCAAGAGGTCCAGGGGGTCTATACCTTGGGCTGCCACGTTTCTGTAGCCTTGAGTTCGGTTTCTCAGTTTCTTCCCGTTCTTCTCGAAAAACACCCAAAATTAGAAATTCTTCTCAAACACGATCTCTCTCGAAAAATCACTGAAGGAGTGATCAGCTCCAATATTGATCTAGGGATTGTAGTCAATCCAATCCGTCACCCTGATCTGGTGATTAAAAAACTCTACCACGACGAAGTGACCTTTTGGACAGCTCCCAGATCAGGGTCCCTTCTGGACCTTCATGCAAGCCACGGCGTCTTGATTTGTGATCCCGATCTTCATCAAACTCAATGGCTCTTGAAGGCCCTCAAGAAACGAGGAATTCAGACCCGTCGAATCCTCTCCACAAGCAGTCTCGAAGTGATCGCTGACCTAACTGCCCATGGATGCGGAGTGGGAATCTTACCTAGCCGAGTTGCTCATCGCCTCCACCCGGGTAAACTAAAACGACTTCCTGGCCTCCCTGCTTACAGCGATGAAGTTTCGTTGATTTTCAGGGTAGAAAACAAGTCCATCCGAGCTGTCCAGGCCATTGCGCAAGCAATTCAAATTTAAGATCTGGAAAATCGACAATAAACAAACTTCTGTTCCGTCTGCCAAGGAGTGACGTGAGTCTCTAAACAGGATTCTTGTAAAACAAATCCTTCTACAAGTCCCAAAGCCAAGCTCTTGGCATCATACCTCACGACATCAAGCCCACTGAATTTCAGCGGTCCATCGAGGGCGAAAGTAGCCAGGATCAGCTG
>JAHFAC010000198.1 GCA_023250755.1 Bacteriovoracaceae bacterium
TCCGCGGGAGTTGATGTCCCTGCGATCTACGACAGGGACCCGCCTCGCGGCTTCATCTTGCTTGAGGACTTGGGCGATATCACTCTCTTAAGAAAACTGCAGGGCGTTTCAAACGACGATGTTGAAAGACATCTCTATGAGCAAGCGATTGATGCCCTGATTCATCTCCAAATTCACGCATCTCCGCGCTGGAGGCCTGCAGAGCTGGCTGCCTACCAGCTTCGGTTCGACCGAGAAAAATTGATGTGGGAAGTTGATTTTGCCCTCGAACATTTCTACAGAAATTATCTGAAACGAAATCTACAGAAAGCGGACTTAAAAATCCTTACTGATGGATTTGGCGAGATCTGTGAAACCTTGGCAAATCAACCGACGGTTCTTACTCATCGCGACTATCACAGCAGAAATATCATGGTGCTCACCCAAAAGTCTCGGGCCAAAAAGCCCCGCTTGAAAGAACGGCTCGTGATGATCGACTTTCAGGACGCCCGGCTCGGCCCTCCCCACTATGACTTGGCCTCGCTTCTTAGAGATAGTTACTACCAGCTTGAAGAAACACAGATTCAACGACTCATCAATTATTACATCGCCAAGTGGGAAGCTGAATCCGGAGACCGGCTCGATCAAGCTCAATTTCGATATCTTTTTGATCTGATGTCAGTTCAGCGCAACTTCAAGGCAATCGGAAGTTTTGCTTCATTTCTAAATCTGCGCGGAAATACCACCTACTTGAAGTACATCGGCAACACCTTTGAAAACATCCGTCGCACCTTACTGAAATATCCTCAGTACGAAAAACTTCGGGAGGTCTTGTTCCATTACTATTATTTCTAGCCCTCCCATTTCTAATGCCATGCTGATGGCAGCAGGGCTCGGAACCCGGCTGCGCCCATTTACCGAGCACCTACCCAAGGCACTCATTCCGGTCATGGGGGTGCCGATCTCCCAATTCGCAATCGATGGCTTGGTTCGCGCTGGCGTGAAAAAAATAGTCGCGAATATTCATCATCTCCCTGAAATTTCAACAAAAGGGCTCTTCGGGTTAGATCGGGGTCAGGCAAATTTGGTGTTAAGTGACGAGTCCTCTTTACTCCTCGGTAGCGCAGGCGGATTAAAAAAGGCACTCCCACACTTCGATCGAGAGCCTTTTTTTCTCATCAATGCGGATGTTTTGTACGACATCGATCTCGATCGCCTGGCCCGACATCACTCACTCCTGAGATCGCAATGGGGAGTGAATCTGACGCTTGCGGTTTTACCTGCAGGACCCCCTGAAGGATCCGGTGAAGAGGTTTACCGCGAAATTCATGTGGACCCTTCGACCGGGCTCATTCGAGGGCTAGGCGAACCCGAGAAACACCGCCCCTTTTTTGCTGGAGCTGCCGTGATTGAACCCGAAGTAATTGCAGGACTCACCCCAGACACGCCTCTTGAATTTGTCCCATCGATCCTATTACCGGCCATTGCCCAAGGCCGAGCCGGCGCCCTCTTGTCTCAGGGATGCTGGCAAGATATTGGATCGCCGCGAACGTGGCTACAAACTCATTTAGCTTTGATCGAAGGACTTAAAAAAGGAACACTTCCACAGCACTGGCAAAAACGGATTGAGGCCATCAATCGACAAATTGCGCCAGGAATTTGGATTGAGAAAAAACACCCTCTAGAAAATCACACTCCCTCATGGGTAAGTCCTTGCTATTGGTCTAGTCATGGCGAGGCGGCTGCGGTCCCTCCACAACAGCTCGGGCCTCATGCGGTACTCTACGGTTCAACCCTCCAGGGCAGCTTGGCTCACGGAATTGGGTTAGCCTGCGTCAGGCGGATTTTCTGGCAGGGATGATGGAGTTGGACACGGCTTTGGATTGACATTGGTAACACCCGGAAAATATCGCTTCCAAGCTCCATCTCTTGGATCCTGATATTCCTTATAGAGAATCCCCATAAATGCACAATCCCGAAGAAAGTAACCTCCACCATCACAGGTCCCATCATTTAATCGCACCTGCGTAGTCATATAAGGAATTCCACCACATTGAGGAGAAGGGGACGGGAAAACATCAATGATCACTGATGGAATTGGCGAAGGAAGAGTTGGAGGAGGCGGAATCGAAGTCGGTGGGATAAATGGAAATGGAGGAGAGTTGTTCTCTACAATATGAAACCACACCGGGGACTGAAGAGACTCCGCATTTCTTTTAAAAGAAACCTCGTAAAGCCCAACCGGAAAGAGGTCCCCCTGTACATTCTGAACGTCTTTGATCCGAACCTCCTCTTTAAAATCATGTCCATCTAACTCAATGACTACAGATTTGCTCCCATCTAAATTGGACTTAGAAAATATCGCATGCAAACCCGTTGCAATCAGAAATCCGATTTGCCTTTGCGGTATTTCTACATAAAACTTAATCAGTGACTCTGCAGTTATCTCATCTTGTTGGAGTTGAACAATATCATTTCTTAATATTGGAGTGGGAATGGCGCTTCTGTCCTTACTTCTATCAGCATAATGCGAAAAATCCTGAATACCTGATACGATTGAATAGCCGGTTGGCTGAAGTCCTAAAAACACTTGAGACTGAATGGCAGAACTATTTTCTGAGCCACCACCGCCCTCTCCTCCACCAAAGCAACTCCCCAGTACAGTGACTGAAGCCAATAAACAAAGTAAGTATTTAATACGCATGAAATCCACCCCCAAGATTTTATCGACGACTAAAAAATTGAATGTGCCAATTTATTATCGGGGTAATTAAAAAATAAATAAACTGTGTCAACGATGCTCCGAGACATTCATGACACATCTTGTGGTGTAATTTTTTTATCGCAATAATGTTCTCACCGGAAGACCTAGAACTTCATATCAAAAGGGGGGGAATGAAGCAACACCCCCGCCTGGAGCCGAAGGGCATGCAATCATTTATAGCCGGTTTTCTCCTCATGAAAATAAATTGATGGAAAAAATGACTCCCACAGATGTTTTAGGACTCAATGCGACAGCCATTTCTGTCCAAACTGGATATGAAGCTTCTTGCGCCGTTACTTCTGTTGGTGGCGTTAGCAGACCCCCGTGAACGCGATTAACTAATTCGTCATCACAATCCTATTCAGTCTCCTCATCTTGTTCTTCATCTTTATTTTTATTTTTTCCTGCTGGGTTAACCTTCTCTTTTGGCGCCTCTGCCGCGGCAGGCGCCCGTCTTTCAATTGCAGGAACAGCGACTGTCTCCACTGGAGGGCTATTGGGTTGAGCTGAGACTGCAGTCGTCGTAGCGGGTTCGGTCTCCTGAATAGAAATTTTTGCTTCAACCCCCAATTTTTTTTCTGCTAGTTCTGCTCGATGGGCTGCTATGCAAAGATGCTCCACGTCCTGAGGCGAAATCTTCCTATCCAAGAGTTGAAGCGAACAGGCGTAGACAAAATTATTGTCCAAGCGCTGCGCCATGGGCGAAAGAGCACAGCCCGAGATCAGAAACAGAAACATCAGTGCACACCATGTAATCTTACTCAATTTAAAAATACACATATACCCCACCTTCATGTTCACTTAACGCACACAATAACAACTAGAGAGAAACTCACTTGAATTCCATAAAAATATCAAAATCATAAGTTAAGCGATCTTTTTAAGTTCTTCTGGCTTGATTCGATACTCACGTCCCACTTTGGATGGCTTCAATTTTTTAATTTTAATCCATCTTAAAAGCGTGCGGACGGAAATGCCTAAATACTGAGCTGCTGCTTCGAGAGTAAACCAGGGAACTTCATATTTTGAAACATCCAGAAGCTGCAATTCTAACAATTTTCCCTTTCGATCAAATCCCGCATAGACATTTTTACTAATCTCCACATCTCTTGAAATTCTACCCTCACTCAAAAGAATGGCCAATGCATCAGCCTGTTTGTCATATGAAATTTTCATATAGGTCTCCAATTCACCATTGCAGTAATGACAATCAAATGAGTTGAATAGGTCAAATTAGAGATTTAAAATCTTCTGAGCTTTTGCGAGAAGCTCACCCCAATTTTTACCCGGAAGCAGGTGGGCGGGAGAAGCAAATCCCTTGACACCCGTCCACTCTCCACCCAAAGGCTGGCCGATAAAACTCAAAAAACCAAAGAACGCGAATGCTTGAGCCTCCAAATATTGCGAATCAAATCCGGCAGAATCCAAACTTTCTATCTCTACACTTGCAAGTCGCAACTTAAGATAAGAAACCAGAGTTGAATTTTTGGCCCCACCTCCGCAAAGAAAAATTCTCCTCAAAGGCCGCTTTGGGCGAAGAACCCAGCGCTCATAGGACTGTGCGATCGATTCGGCTGCCACTGCAACGGCGGTGGCCACCAGAGACGGGCCCTGGGCTTTGGTCTTGGATAAAAACAACTCGAACGGAAATTCATCCCGCCCCGTGGACTTTGGGGGCTTTTTGTTAAAGAATGGGTGTCTCAAAATTCTTTGAACCGCTCGGGCGTCCACTTTTCCGTGAGCTGAGAGCGATCCATCTCGATCCATTTTGAGTCGACCCCGGGTAATCCTTTCTGCAGCAGCATCGATCCAGAGATTTCCCGGGCC
>JAHFAC010000199.1 GCA_023250755.1 Bacteriovoracaceae bacterium
AAGGGCGAGTCTTGGGAAAACCAGGCTCGATGTCAAAGAAAACGCATTTTCATCAAAGTGACGAAGGGAAAGACGGATCTTGTTTTTACCGCTCACCATGCCGACGATCAGGCTGAGACTCTTTTATGGAGGTTGTTTACTGGGGCAATAGAGACTCATAAAGGAGGGATCTTGACAAGAGAAGGACCGGAGGTTCGACCGCTCTTGAGAGTTCGAAAACAGGATTTAAGAAAATACCTTACAGAGGAAGGAGTTCAGTGGCGCGAGGATTCAACTAACTTTGAGGGTCGGTTTCTGCGCTCTAAGATGAGATTAAAACTCATGTCTCTTATTGAAGAACTTTTTCCTCGGGCCATTGAGCATCTTGGAGATTTGGCCTTATCTGCTCAAAAAAAAAGGGGAAAGGCGAGTTCTCAGCCTTCGCTGCGCTTTTCTGAGACTGAGGACCTTTTAATAACCTTTCTGATATCAGTGGGCGTCCGCCTCCGAAGGGCGCACTGGAAAGGATTACTTAAACAAGCGGCCAAGAAGGATTGGGCAGGGGAGTTGCATTTCCCTGGAGGGTGGCGACTCATAAAGAAGTGACCCCAAGGACGACTTTGCAACCTCTTGAAAATGCAGAAATAAATTTATTGACAGTTCGAGCTTGAATTGATCTTTGAGATCTCACATGGTAGCCTTGTCAATGGAGAGGATTGGGGTTTTTGATGAAACCATCACATAAGACAGTTGCCCTCTGGCTTGTTCTCATTTTGCTTTTCGCGAGTCTTTTTAAAGTCTTTGATCCAGGCAGCCGAAACCGCCGTGAAATAAAATTTAGTGAATTCGTCCAGTATGTCAAAGATGGAAAAGTAGCGGATGTGACCTTTAAGTCCGATAACCTCATTGTGGGGGATTTTAAAGAAGCCGGCCCCGACGGGCGCAAGCACTTTGAAACAGTGGGGGATTCTAGTAATCCAAAAGTTTTTGAGATTTTAGAAAAAAATAGCATTATCCCGAATTATGAGCGGAATGAGAAGACTCCAGTCTGGCAGCAGATTCTGATTTCGTGGTTTCCGATGTTGCTGCTTTTTGTCTTCTTTTTTCTTTTTATGCGTCAAATCCAAGTAGGTGGCGGTAAAGCCATGTCCTTTGGCAAGAGCAAAGCTCGTTTGCTAAATGAGTCGAGTAATCGCATAACTTTTCGCGATGTAGCGGGAGCGGAAGAGGCCAAGCAAGAATTAGAAGAAATCATCGAATTTTTAAAAGATCCCAAAAAATTTACCCGCCTTGGGGGCCGAATTCCTAAGGGCGTGCTTCTCATGGGACCCCCTGGAACAGGTAAGACGCTTCTTGCAAAAGCGATTGCGGGAGAGGCAGGCGTTCCCTTTTTCTCAATCTCTGGATCGGACTTCGTTGAGATGTTCGTCGGTGTGGGGGCTTCGCGCGTTCGAGATCTTTTTGAGCAAGGGAAGAAGCACGCTCCTTGTATCATCTTTATTGACGAGATCGACGCGGTCGGTCGTCATCGAGGTGCGGGATTGGGTGGAGGACATGATGAGCGGGAGCAGACGCTCAATCAGCTCCTGGTTGAGATGGATGGATTTGAGTCCAATGAGGGAGTCATTCTCATTGCTGCGACCAATCGGCCGGATGTTTTAGATCCGGCACTCCTGCGACCAGGGCGTTTTGATCGACGCGTAGTCGTTTCTGCGCCCGATGTGCGTGGACGTGAAGCGATTTTACAAGTTCATACACGTAAGACCCCGATGTCCACTGATGTCAATCTCTCTGTTATCGCACGAGGGACGCCCGGTTTTTCAGGAGCAGATCTTGAAAATTTGGTGAATGAGGCGGCTTTGCTTGCGGCCAGGGTAGATAAAAAGTACCTCGAGATGATCGATTTTGAGCAAGCTAAAGATAAAGTGCTGATGGGTGTTGAGCGAAAGAGCATGGTCTTGACTGAGCAGGAAAAACGAACGACCGCTTTTCATGAGGCAGGGCACACCTTGGTGGGTAAGTTCCTACCTGGGACAGATCCCATCCATAAAGTGACGATCATTCCACGAGGGATGGCTCTGGGAGTGACTCAAACGCTTCCGAATGAAGATCGGGTTAACCTTTCGAAAGAAAAAGCAGAGAACAATATTGCCTTTTTGATGGGCGGGCGGGTAGCCGAGGAGCTCGTTCTGAATCAAAAAACAACCGGAGCCGGAAATGATATCGAACGCGCTACAGAACTGGCTCGAAAAATGGTCTGTGAATGGGGAATGAGTGATGTACTCGGGCCATTGACTTTTGGGCAAAAAGAAGAAGCGATTTTTCTCGGACGTGAGATTGCTCAACATCGGGATTATTCGGAGCAGACTGCGCAAACGATTGATCGCGAAGTAAGAGATATTGTCGAACGGAATTACAGAAGGGCTAGAGATATTCTTTCAACGAAGCTGAGTCTTTTGAATGATCTCGCTAAAGCGCTTTTGGAATATGAAACATTGGATGGGGATGAGGTCGAGCGCATTGTACAGGGGCAGAAAATCGAGCGAAAAGCCCCTGAAACCTTGAGTAATTTGCCGCCGAGCGCTTCAGCACCGGTAACCCATGCTTCAACCAGCCGTACTGAACCTGGAAGAGGAGGAGCGGCCCCGGCACCTTTGCCTGCTTAGCGAAGAAGGACCTGCCGCATCATTCAGAGTGAAAGATCTTCTGGTAAATCTTCAGTCCAGCATGCGCTTGATCGATTTGCTGGACGTAGCAATCGTAGGGTTCATCGTCTACCGTGTTTTATTATTGATCAAGGGCACCCGTGCAATGCAAATGCTGACGGGGCTCGGGATTTTGGGCATCGGGTTCTTTGTTTCGTCAACCTTTGAGCTTTTTACAACTCATTGGCTCCTTTCGTATTTTTTTGATTATTTTATTTTAATCGTTATCGTTCTTTTTCAGGACGATTTAAGGCGTGCCCTCACTCATGTCGGCAAGAACCCGTTTTTTTCTGCGGCGTCGGAGGAGGAGGAGCGGGAGATGGTCGACGAAATCGCCCGTGCAGCCACGCGACTGGCGAAGGAACGGATTGGCGCCTTGCTTGTGATTGAGCGCGAAACCGGCCTTAGAAATTTCATCGATACAGGGTCTAAACTTGATTCGAAGGTCAAAGCTGAACTTCTCCAGTCGATTTTTATTCAAAGCTCCCCTATCCATGATGGTGCAGTCATTATTACTGGAGGGAGAGTCGCAGCGGCAGGGTGTTTCCTTCCGCTCACTAAAGATCCCAATATTGACAAACGATACGGAACGAGACATCGCGCGGCACTTGGGTTGACTGAGGATTCTGATGCGATTGTAGTTTTGGTATCTGAGGAGTCGGGTGAAGCTCATTTGGTCAAAAATGGTAAAATTACTTCTAATCTCAATGAGCAAGAAATCCGTCAGAGTTTAGCGGCATTGCTGAATCTTTCGCAGAGTTCAGTCAACTTGCCACGAAGAATGCGCAGCTGGTTTCAGGCCGCTACGCGATCAAAGCAGGGGCCTAAGGGAGGTTGAAGTCGGCTGAATGGATAAACTGATTACGCTTCTTACCTCCAATTTGGGCACCAAGTTGATTTCTGTCATGATTGCGATGGTTCTTTGGATTGTGGTGTTGGGATCGCGAAACGTCGAGGTGACTAAAGAAGTCCCCCTTGAAGTGGTTACAGCTTCTGATGTGGTTTCATCTAATGAAGTTCCTGAAAAAATCGCCTTTCGCCTTTCAGGGCCCAAAGCGTTTTTACGAGCGATCTTGGACAGGAGAGAAGAGCCCATTCGCGTCAATCTTGCGGGAGTGAAGCCAGGACTCATTACTTATCGCTTTTTTTCAGATAATATCCATGTCCCGATCGGCGTAAAGGTTCTGTCGATTCATCCTACTGCCATTGTCATTAAGCTCGAGCAACTCAAGCGCCGCGATGTGCCTATTCGAATGGAGGTGAGGGGTTCTCCGGCCGAGGGGTACAAGGTTTTGCACACCGAAGTGCGGCCTGGAGTGGTGAAGCTCAAGGGGCCAGAAACTCAGATTGATGGGATTACCGAAGTTCAGACTAAGCCCATTGATGTTGCAGGAATGAAGCAATCACTGGAACGCGAGGTTGCGCTCCAGATTCCTCAACATGATGTTCAGGTGGATGGCGCTTTTCCGAAGGCGCATATAGAAATAGTGCCCACCTCCGCAAATTTTAGGATTCGGAATGTGGATGTCCGAGTACTCAGTTTTTTTCAGTACACGGTAGTTGAAAAATCAGTCACTGTATTTGTGCGGGCGAGCGCAGATGAGTTGAAATCTTTAGATCGCACTCAGGTTTATGGAGTGGTGGATCTTCGAGGAAAGCCAAAAGGAAGGTATTTGGAGTCATTAAAAGTGACTTTGCCTGAAAATATCGGTTTAGTGAAAGTGGTCCCAGAAAAAGTGAAAGTCACACTTTACTGAATTTTTTAAAAAGAGGAGAGAGCAAATGGGAAAATTGTTTGGCACAGACGGCATCCGCGGGATGGCAAACGAGTTTCCCATGACAGGTGAGATTGCCATGGCGGTGGGGCGGG
>JAHFAC010000200.1 GCA_023250755.1 Bacteriovoracaceae bacterium
AATTGAGCAGATGGTAAACGATGGGCATGAAGGGCTTTATGCTTTTTTTACCGGAGTGTCTTTCAAGATATTGTACACAGTATATATATAAAAGAATCGTATCGAGCCGTGTATTTTGATTTTGTTCGGGTGTATTCGGGGTGTTTGGCATAATTCCTTTGATTAAAAGACTCCCGAAATTTTCCAGAATTTGCTTTGCTTGCTGGCCGTTGCCGGAGGCAAGACAGATTCCAGGGAGTGAAATCAAAGTGTCTCGACTCCACCCCCCAAACCAGGGGTATCCTGCAACCAGGGTGTGAAATCCTTCTTTTGTGGTCATTGAGAACTGATTCGCCGCCTTTCGGAGTTGTGCAGCAAATGAAGGATTTTGTGCCGATTGAAAGGAAACTTCTTTTGAGTCTTTTTGGGCGCTCTTTAAGTCTTCTACACTGCAACAAAAGGTCAGATTTGCATCTTTTTTAAGATCCACCTGAAATGCCCCAGGGCAATACAGGTCTTCTGAGGCATCATAGCCCCGCGCCTTTTCAGTGGAGAAAAAAATACGACGATCCCAGCGCCCTGCCGAAGTGTAAGGCGCATGGGCGCCAGTCACCTTCATTTGAAGTCGTGGGAGGGCGGGATAGGGCTGAAGAGAAACTCCCTCGGTTTCTTTCGTTGCAGAGCCGTTGAGAAATGGGTTTTCTTGCGTAAGTCGGTGAAATGGACGGCAGGTGATCATGGGCTCAATCGTAAAAGTGATTGGCGTGGTGACGCCTGTGAAATGATAATGAATTCGAATCGTATCGTGTGCTGAATCCAACTCAATGGAGCGCTCGAGGCGAATTCCATCCAAGTTGTAGACCCAGAGGGGCTTCGGGTGATGAGAAAATTTTTGTAGATGCTGGTAGCCTTGGGGAAAAGTCTCTTCCCCATAATTAAATGAGTGGAGAAGAAATTTTTTAGTGGGAGTGGTAAGGGTTTCGCCCACCTCCGTGAGGATGTTGAGAGCCTCACTGTTTCCAGGGCCACGGGGCTCTCGAACAGTCAAAAGGGAGTGATACTTTCTTCTTGGAATGCGATCGACGCATCCCAATGCAAAAGATCCAGTGGAGTTGGTCTCAAGCCATTCGAGTTCATATCCGTTTTTAAGTGTGGGAGAAGGGAGCTGGGGAGGTGTAGTGGTCATGAGGTTTCTTTCTCGATGGCGAAGTGCTCACCGATCCGATCGGTTGCTTAAAAAGCTAAGAAAATACGATAGCGCTCTTTTATTTTAAGATCAAAGCAACTTTAAACTCTCAGCGGATTCTAAGAAAAAATATAAGCCTTGAGTTGAGCGCTTGCCTATCCCGAGTGAAACAGCCGCTAGGTTTTTCGTCCCTGAACAAGAATATCCACCACGGATGGATCAGCCAAAGTACTGACGTCTCCAATTTGATCAATAGAATTTTCAGCAATTTTTCTAAGAATGCGTCGCATTATTTTGCCTGAGCGAGTCTTAGGTAAGGCTGAGGCAAATTGAATCTGATCTGGAACCGCAATCGGTCCAATCTCCTTACGAACATGGAGCATGAGCTCTCGCTTTAACTCTTCACTTTCTTGAACGCCTTCAACCAGCGTGACGAAGGCGTAGAGCCCTTGGCCCTTAATATCGTGAGGCATGGGTGCTACTGCCGCTTCAGCTACTTTCTCATGACTGACTAAGGCGCTTTCGACCTCAGCCGTTCCGATGCGATGCCCTGAGACATTGACTACATCATCGACGCGGCCCAGAAGCCAATAATCTCCATCCTCATCCTTTCGACAGCCGTCTCCTGTGAAGTAAAGGTCCTTAAACGTTGAAAAATAAGTGTTAATGAACCGCTCGTGATCCCCCCAAGTGGTTCGCATGATCCCCGGCCAGGGTTTTTTGATGCAAAGTTTTCCACCCTCGTTGGGTTGACACTCGGTTCCATCATCACGCAGGACCACGGGCTCCACTCCAAAGAAAGGACGCATTGCGCTTCCTGGCTTTAGGGTATGGGCTCCAGGAAAGGGGCTGATCAGAATTCCACCCGTCTCAGTTTGCCACCAAGTGTCGACAATCGGGCAGCGATTTTGCCCGATCGATTCATAGTACCAAATCCAGGCTTCTGGATTAATCGGTTCTCCGACTGAGCCCAAGACTCGGAGTGAAGTTAAGTCATATTTTTTGGGCCATTGATCGCCGAGCCGGATCAGGGAGCGGATCGCAGTCGGAGCTGTGTAAAAAATAGAGACCTTGTACTGTTCAATCATTTTCCAAAAACGTCCTGCATCGGGATAGGTCGGTATTCCTTCAAACAGGACACTGGTGGCTCCATTGGCCAGAGGTCCGTAGACAATGTAGCTATGCCCAGTGACCCAACCAATGTCGGCAGTGCACCAGTAGATATCATTTTCGTGCACATCAAAAATATATTTATGCGTCAGTGACGAATGAAGAAGATATCCGCCTGAGGTGTGGAGAACCCCCTTGGGCTTTCCTGTTGAGCCCGAAGTATAAAGGATAAAGAGTGGATCTTCGGCGTTCATAGGTTCGGGTGGGCACTCGGATTTTGCATGGGCCATTTCTTCATGGTACCAAAGATCTCGACCAGACTTCATTGCGCACGGATCTTGAGTTCTTTGGAGGACAATTGCTTTTTCGATGCAAGGTGTTTTTGCCAAGGCCTCGTCGGCAATGGCCTTGAGAGGGATTTGCTTGCCTCCACGGAGTCCCACATTTGCGGTGACCAAGAGTTTGCAGCTTGAGTCATTGATCCGATCGGCAATGGAGTCGGCGCTAAAACCCCCAAAAACGATAGAATGGATAGCGCCGATTCGCGCACAAGCGAGCATGGCGATTGGGAGTTCAGGGACCATCGGCATGTAAATGCAAACCCGATCGCCTTTTCTAACCCCCAGGGATTTGAGGACATTCGCAAATCGACACACCTCGCGATAGAGGGACTCATAGCTGAGAGTGCGTTTTTCCTCTTCATTTTCACCTTGCCAGAGCAGTGCAGTTTTTGTGCGTGTTTTAGGATTTTCTAAATGGCGATCGAGGCAGTTGTAAGTCACATTGAGTAGGCCGTCTCTAAACCAGGTGTGTTCCACTTTTCGGTTCAGGGTGTCCCACTGATAATGGCAACCCTGAGTAGGGGCTTTAAACCAACCGAGTGTTTTTGCTTGATCCATCCAGAAGCGGTCGGGATTTTGAAGGGACTGGCGGTACATCTCAGTATAGCGCGAAGCGTTGATGTGGGCTTGGGACACGAGTTGGGAGGGGGGCGCAAAACGGCGTTTTTCAGTGAGAAGGGAGTCCGTTGAAAGGGGAGCTGGGGGTGTTAATTGCATGATTTTCTCCTCGTAATTTTTTTTGTGGGCCGCTTGCTTATTCTTGCCTGTAATGGGTATATAGGGTCCGGGGATTTGATTCAATAACTCAAGGGGGGGGTAATGAGAATGAGATCCAATAGGTCGTCCAATTTCTTTGGAGTAGTTTCATTAGCAATCAGTGTGGGAGGAATCGTTTTAGGGCTTGAGTGCAGCATTGGTTTCACCCAAGCTTCTTCGGATTTGATTGTTCGTTTTTACCAACCACAGAACACTCGTGTTTCGGCCGCCTTTTCAGCACTCAAGACAGGGGTTGAAGATCCGGTTGAGTTAGAAGTGATTAATCCTGAAGAGGGATTAGTCCGGTTGCGCTTTTCTTCGTTAAGTGAAGCCCAAGCAGCACGAGATCGCCTGGAACGCTCAGAGCACGTTTTAAACGTAGCACCTAGCTTTCTTTATCGTCCTGCGATTTCTTATCAGATTCACGAGGTCACTCCTGCGGGCTCCAGCAGTTTTCTGTCTCTTCCCTTTGCGGAGATGGATTTGTTAGGAGAGGTTACTGTCGAGGCGATTCCGGTCGTAAAGCTGCCGCCTGTTCAGGGCTCAGGATTAGATCCTCTCTATTTCAAAGATTGGGCAATGGAAAATATTCGATTGAGCCAAGTTTCTAAGAGTCAAGCAAGTGGGTCTATTGTGACAGCCGTCATTGATACTGGTGTTGACTACAACCATGAGGATCTGATTGCCGCGATGTGGAGAAAGCCAGGCAACGCTCATGAAGTGGGTTATGATTTTGCGCATAATACGGCTAAGCCTTATGACGTTGTGAAGTATGACGTAGAGGGATGTTTGAAGGATCCGGCATGTCGAACGGGGTTTGACACCAAGAATTTTCTCGTGAATCCGGGGCACGGGACGCACTGTGCAGGGCACGTCGGCGCTGTTTATCAAAACGGGATTGGGATTCGAGGAGTGGGTGCGGGTGTTAAGGTCATGGCTCTTAAGTTCTTTTATGATTTTGGTGAAGAGAGCGCAGGCCAGGGATCCGATGCAGGCGCCATTCAGGCGATTGATTATGCGATCAAAAATGGCGTAAAGGTCATTAATGCCAGCTGGGGAGGCCGCCAAAAGCGAAGCAGTGTTGAGAATTCAGAACTGAAACAGGCTTTGATTCGAGCGCAAGCTGCGGGCGTTATTGTGGTAGTTGCTGCCGGAAATGATGGAATTGATCAAGATGCGGT
>JAHFAC010000201.1:0-1258 GCA_023250755.1 Bacteriovoracaceae bacterium
AGGCTGCTATTTTGATTTCTACGGTTCCGTCAAGAGAGTAGCGTGACCATTCAATATCAAAACAAAACGGTTCTGTTAAGAGTTCTGTCCGTGTTGCCACGTTGGTGGCATGCGCAAATTGATTCCAAATTTCAAGTGACAGGGCGCCTGCTTCTTCCTTGAAGCAGGCGTTCCTGCTCACCAAATAGTGTCCCGTAATGTCGACCGTAGTTTTTCCATACCCACTATTCAGAGTGACTTCCGTCCATCCTGATGCGTATTCCATAGGTTTCTCGGATTCTCCGGCATCCGGACTTGGGGGGTCCGGTGATTGAGTTCCAAAGCCATTATTTTGAGAGACTGGCCTTTCTTTAAGTGAACAAGCCATATGGAGTGAAAGCGATAGAGAGACGATCAAGAGGGACAGTGTGCGTTTCATCAAGATGGATTCACCTGACATGTGTTATTTAAACAAACCGGTCGAGCTTGATTTGTATAGAAACCTAAGGTTTCTGAGCAATTCAAGCGAATGACACGTGCACCGCAAATTTCGAGCGCCTTGCGACGAGTCTCAAGGAGTTGACCCCGGATGGGTGCCATTAGGATTGGATTTGCGACCACGAGTGGCTTCATCACAGTGCATGCATCCGTAGTGATGTATTGAGTCTGTTCCAAAGGAATCGGCACATAATTTTTGTCTAAGAAGGAACAGTCATGATCGGATGTGCAAGCATAAAGTTGAGGATAGAGTGCCTCCAGTGATTGTGCTGTATCCAGACATTCATCAGGAAAGGGCAATGGATAATACTTTAAAGCGAGTCTACGAATGGTTTGCTGAAAACTTTCTGCTTCATTCAATGTTGGAGTTTGAAAGCAATACGTGGTTTCAGCTGTGTGCAAAATGGTGAGTTCTCGTCCTTGGTGGCTGAGAAGAAGCTGCTCATTGGCTTCTCCCTGAGTATAGGGAACGCAATTTTCACTGCCTTCGGAGCGAGCCAGTGCAGGAAGCAGGGCAGTGACCAGATCTTCAATTGCTTTGAATTCCCCAGGTTCCAGGGTTCCAGAGAGCAGTTGGCCTTGAGGTCCTGGTCCAACTTGGAAGTGTTGGTCTCCTTGAATTGTGAATCCGTAAGCAGCTACGCATTTTTCTTGGGAATTTCCGGAGTACTGGAGGCATTTGGTGGTTAGGGTCATTTTCCAGGGAGGGATGACCCGGGTCTCTTCCTGATGAGCCGGCCCTTGGATTGAAGTTAAAGGGTTTGATTTATCTTGTTTGAAA
>JAHFAC010000201.1:1268-4549 GCA_023250755.1 Bacteriovoracaceae bacterium
AATAGTGAGTGCAAGATTAAATTTCATTTGTGCCTCCCGAGTTTTAAAACCAAACTTCGCGCCGTGTTGTGCAATCGCTATGCCGTGAATGAGTGGGAGTCGACTCTCTTCGCTAAGGGAGTTATGATTGATTCAATTGTATGGAAAATTTTCCTATGAAGACATTTTTGATCATGATTGAATTGATTTCTGGTATTTTCTGGTTACTGGTCATGGAATTGGGATGCACAAGCGCACCTCGTCACGAGGTGACTCTCTATCAATTAGTGCCAGATAGTATTCGAGTCAGGAGGCCCTCCGGACCTGGTGCAGATCCTAATGCAGGACCGGGCGGAGTGGATTATCAGGGACAACCGTTGCCAAATGAACGGTTAGACTGCGAAACAATGAAATGGCTATTTCATGAACTGGATTTAAAAGCAGTCCAAGAGTGTTTTAAAAGCTTAAGTCGACCAGTGGATGTTCTTTATACGTTGAGGCGCGAAGCGGTCCCTTTCTTCCTTTTAGAGCAGTCGGAAACAGATCCACTTTGTCTCAGATCCAGCCTCGAAAAAATTCCAGTTCCGCGTGAAATTATTTTTCAGTCAAATGCGGTCCAGACCGGTATGAGAGGAGGTGAGCCTCTGGATTGCTATGCTGCGCGATTGCCAATTGAGGCTGATCAATGGATGGGAATTCGGCTACCTAAAAGTCGAGCCACTCTTAAAATTCATTTTCCTTTATCAAAAGCTCCTGAAAGCCCTGATGAGATCGTGCGTCTCCTAGCGTCATGGGTTTTGGCTCCGTTATGGGATGATTATACACATGCGTTAAATTCTAAAATAGTTCCTGCCCATCTTTGCAAGCAGTGCATCGGCGAGAAAGAAATGTACGATACCCAACGGCCACCTTCAGTTTTTTGGCCATAACTCTGTTTCTTGATCCAAGACTCGTGTAGTCTTAAGGGATGACTCGTTTTTCTGTTACGATGAAGTTTTTATTTTTTACCATGTCTCTATTTTTTTTGTGTTCCGGCTGCCTGGTTCAACTAGGTTTTTCTGATGAAGAGAACGGAGAGATGACCTTTTGTCATTTTGGCCCGAAATTCAAGTTAGTAGAAGCCTCCTATGCTCGTAATCGATCTTTTAATAAAAATGACAAATGTTCGGGTATGGCCAAAGTTCAAGGGGTGTACTGGGAATGCGCCCAGCCTGGACAGGTTGAGGCCAAGGTTGCGGGTTTTCGTGAGCAATTGCGCAAGCAAGCTTTGAGTGAATGCCAGAAGCATTGTGCACGGCGTGGAAATAATTGCACCGGTCGATTGCTCAACTCTGGAAAGTGTGGTTTGCAGACCGATCGCGAGGATGCGATCACGCTAGGAAAACGTATGGGCTGTCGCAATGACTGTCCCGGTCAGGCTTTTGCGTACTGTTCGCTTTATGATGGAGCTTTTCGAAGCGATGATTCTGAACGCATCGCTAAGCAACCGGCTAATTGCGAGTGCCGCCTCAAGTAGAGTTGAGAGTTGCATTGAAAACGCTCGTAGGGTACACGAACCTGAGAATTTCTAGTCTTATTTTTTATAAATTTGGAGAGCTTATGTCTATTTGGGTTGTTATGAGTTGGGTGGTTGTCGCTATTCTCACCAGTGTGAATATTTTTATTTTCCTTAAGCTTAAAAAAGCGAGTGAACAGATGATGAAAATGGCTTTTCCAGGAGCTAAGAATCTTTCTGATGGAATAGCCCAAATGCAAAGCCAAATGCAAAAAATGGGACAGAGTCGCGGCAACCCCTTTTCTGGGAATGGACGCAATACCGATGCTCAGTTGCGCATGGCAATGGATATGCTTCAAAAGATGCAAAAAGGGGGGCGCTGAGTGGTTTATCTACTCAACGCCTGGGTCAACGCCTGGTCAACACCTGGAAAAATAAATTAATTTATTTTTCCAATTCGGTCATAGCGCTTCAGCAGTTCAGAAAAAAGAATGAGAAGCTGATCTTTCGGTTTGGATGCGCCCTCCAGAATCATCAGTGCTGTTGAGATCGCCTCGAGAGTAGAGAGACACTCACGCCTGGGCTCTTTGCGTCGCCTGCCGTAAAGGGAAGGGGTGCTTGGGATGATTACGAGTCGCTTGAGTTTGAGAAGCCAAGGGTTGCGCCACCATAGGGCTTTGGCTTGGCTCCAGGAGCCATCTAAAACAATAATTCCTTTGACTTCTGGAGGGGGGGAGATGGGATTTCCCCGGCGATCAAGGACAATGAGTTGATCTTGGTGTGATTTTTGAGGGGGCAAAGGATTTGCAATCTGATTTTTTGGACCTGGGACGTGTAAGACAGCCCAGTCGGAGGGAACTGCTCGGGCTCCTGCGGCGGCGTGGAGGTTTGGCCAAGAAAGTCCGGTCTTGAGAACTGAGTTTGAAAGGGTGAGGTGCGTGAGTCTCGCGGTTCCCAGGTCCTGGTCGAGCTCCTGGGGATGTTGGAGGATCAGAACTTGTGTTTTGGTGGATAGGGGCTGAATTTCGGCGCAAATACAGAGTGGAGTTCGTTTAAGGCATCGCGGGCACATTCGAGAGCTATATCACAATCCAGCGAGCTTCGGCAGAGCTGACGATCCCGTGCCCTAAAAGGTGGACGCCTAATTGTCGAGAGAGCTTGTGTACCTGTTCGGTGAGTTCGATGTCCGATGGGGAGGGGATTAAATTGCCAGAGGGATGATTGTGAAAAAGAAAAAACCCAGAAGGGCGAAGCGCTAAAATCACCGCAAAAAGCTCTGCGGGTTCAACGTTGACATGGGTGCGGACCCCATATTCGATGAGACAAAATCCCCCTAGCTTTCCGGTTCGATAAAGGGGAACGAAGCCAAGCCACTCCTGATGGCTGATTCGATACTCCCAAGGGACAAGACTCACTGCTGTTTCAGGTAGTTTTCTGGAATTTTTTGTGTGGACCAAATTTCTTGATTTTGAAACCCGAAAGCACGCATACCTGCGTCCAAGTTCGAAAGTAGCTAGGATTCGCGCTCGGATAGCGACCCCCATTCCTCTAAGTTCGAGGAGGTGCGGACCCGATGCACTTTCCATAATCGAAAAAAAAGCAGACTCTAAGTCGGACTCGCTCATTCCTGTGCCTATGGAATTTAGGATTTCATTTGCGACCCCCATGCAGCCCAGTCCTGGAGGTCCTGAGCCGATAATAAGAGCCAAGCATTCCCGTAAGCTCAGAGCCTTTGCCCCAGCAGTCAGACAGCGTTCACGAGGCCGCTCTGAGGGGCTGATTGAGTGAATGAGGTTTATATTTTCTG
>JAHFAC010000202.1 GCA_023250755.1 Bacteriovoracaceae bacterium
TATTTTCATCTAATTGTTTACTTACATATAAAATTGAATCAATCCCTGTATTTCCAACCTGATGGATTTTTTCTTCAGAAATTCCTTCTTCTTTAAGAAACTGCGCAGACTGCAAAGTTGGCGCAAAATGCCATTTCGCGATCCGACTGATCAACTGGCGATTTCCTTCTTCCGGAAACGGAGCTTCCAAGCAATAGGTCCGCAATCCCGCCTCTACATGAGCGATTTGGAGATGATTGCAAAATGCCCAATAGGCTGCAATAAAAGCGCTGCTCGTATCCCCCTGGACAATCATCAAATCACATAATATTTCACTCCTCTTGGCATCCATTTCAGCCAAAATACGCGAGCTGAGTCCAGTCAGACCCTGATTAGGCGACATCACGTTCAATGCGACGTCAGGACGAATCCCGAAGAATTCAAAAAGCGAATGGGCCAGCTCCCGATGTTGGCCCGTAAAAATAATTTTCACTTGATGGCCCCTTCGGCGCGCTTCGTGAATAACAGGTGCAAGCTTGATGATTTCAGGGCGAGTGCCCAGGATCACAGAGAAAACTGAAATGGCCATAAGAAAAATCTCCCGGACCTGCGCTATGCAAGAATCTTTCCATGGACTTCTGATTTTGCTTGCCCTTATTTTACTTCCATTGGCCAGGACCCTAAATACGGCCCTCTCATCTGAGCTCACCCTTTATAGCGAATCAAACTTTCGATCGAACGAATGGGCTCTTCTTAATCAGACCCGACTCGAATTGGACTTCTGGAGAAATAAATCATTATTGACGGTCTATGCGGGAGCGGTCTTTCAACAATCCGTCGAGCCCGGCTTGGATCCCGCTCTTCGTGACCTGCCCGTTTCTCCTTTTTTGGGTTTTAGGCTTCAATCACCCGGGTTTCCGGTCATTTTTTTTTCTGAGTGGAGACAGAGCTTTCGCCCTCATCGGGTTTTTTCATTTCAGCCCGCAACCGAACCTGATCCCAGGATAGGCGCTTTCGCCTATCAATGGTCCGATCTTTTCCGCTTTAGGCAAAATCTTGTGCTCTTTGAAGAGTTTTATGGAGAAGAGATTTTTTCACCTGCGCTGGACCCAACCCTTACGCCTCAGGCTGACTCTAAGACTGGATTTCGATTTTTCTTTTCTCAAAAAATCCAAGGGGATGTTTATTCCGAAACCCTTCTCAAATCCTCCTCAGAGTTAGGTCCTGCAATACGAATCCGACTGCAATGGCCTTCGTTTTCAATTGCTCTCTCGAGCAGAGTGAATCTGCTTGAGTCCCGGGGGATTTCGACGCTCTTGGTAATCGCAGGAGATTTGCACCCATGATCCCATCCAGTGCCCAATTCTTGCCTCATCTGGTTTCATTGGTGGATTCCCTCTTTCAAATGCTAACGCCTGTTGTCATCATGGCTTACTTTGTCTTTGGCATTGACGATTTCTTTATCGATCTGATCGCCCTATTATTTTCAATCCGCCCTCAAGAACTCACCCCAGCACAACTCAAGAAAATTGACTTTCTGCCTGAAAAAAAAATAGCCATCCTGATTGCAGCCTGGCACGAGCAGGGAATTATAGGGCCCATGGTCCTAGGTAATCTCCGCAATATCCGCTATTTAAATTACGATATCTTTTTAGGCGTTTATCCGAACGATCATAAAACTCGTTTTGAAGCACGAGAACTTGCTGTTCTCATCAAAAATGTGCACGTCATCGAAAACCGACTCGATGGGCCCACATCAAAAGGGCAAATGATCAATCAAATGATTCAAAAAATCATGATGAGTGAAACTCAAGGTCTTGATCCGCTCGATGCGGTTTTGATTCATGACAGCGAGGATCTGATCCATCCTGATTCACTCAAAGTGATCAACTGGGAGCTTGAATTCTCGGATTTCGTGCAAATCCCTGTTTTTTCACTCCCCCTTTCGCCCATCGAAATGGTGGGCGGCACTTATTTAGACGAATTCGTTGAGTCCCATACCAAGGATATTCTCGTACGACATCAACTCTGCGGCTCGATCCCCTCTGCTGGTGTGGGAACAGCGGTTTCAAGAGAGCTGATCGAAAGCCATCGCTCACATCAAGGTGGATGCCTCCTCAATCCGCGAAGCCTGACCGAAGACTATGAGCTTGGGATCCTCACCGGGCGCTATCGTTTTCCATCGCGTTTTGCGTGTTACTTTAAGCGAAATGCGCTTGGAAAAAGGGATTATATCGCGACCCGCGAGTTCTTTCCAAAATCCATCTCTGGATCCATTCGCCAAAAAACACGCTGGACGCTCGGCATTGTTTTTCAGGGAACCGAACACCTGGGTTGGAAGGGAGGACTCGCAGAGCTTTACTTTCTTTATCGAGATCGCAAGGGTCCGATCGCAAATCTCTTTCTCCTTCTAGGAAACATTCTCATCGCCTATTTTCTCATTCGCAAAACAGCCCATGGCGCATTAGGATTTGGCTTCATCGATAAGTCCCACCTTCTTTCGATCTGCTTGATCGTCAATTTCAGTTTTATGGCAAATCGGCTTTTTCAAAGAATGCATAGCGTTATTAGAGTTTATAATCTCCGAATGGCCTTGCTGGTTCCACTTCGCGTTTGGGTTGGTAATTTTGTGAATGTACTCGCGTCTTTTCAGGCCCTCACCCATTATGTCCTCGGAAAAATCACTGGCTCAGCACCCCGCTGGGCCAAAACTGAGCACGAGCTCCCAAACGAGTTTGGATAAAAAAGCAGCGCGTTATTTTAATCGTTTATCTAATCATTTCCTGGTTGTTTTCAAAAAAACAGGACCGTACCCTTAAGTAGAATCAACGCAGTTCCGAGAAGGAACATTATGAGTCACTTTCCTACTGAGGGCTATTCTATGGCAAATTCAAAACAGGTTATTTTTTTCGTACTCCTTTGCTCATTCCTGGCAGGGGGGTCGGCTTCAGCCGAACCCAGCAAAGAAGGTAACGCTTGTGAACCCGCCAAGGCTGCAACCCAGCCGGCAGCCCAACTCGCAGAACAAGCGAGCACACTTGAAAAAATCCTGGCTCAGTTTAGCTGCAACCTTCCCCAGAAAAGCTTTTACGTCAGTGACGGCAGCATCATGGCTCAAATCAAAAAAGACGCCCATCCCGACTTTGTAAAAGCCTTGGTGGATCCTGCACGAACTAAAGTCCTCCATGTAGGAGAGTATTTTTTCATGCCTCCGACAGGTAGCGGGGCCCAGACCAAAGTTGAGGTCTTAAATAAAAAAGAATTCTCTATTTTATGGACAAAAAAGGCCGAAACACTCAGCGTTGCAACTGAGAGAGAATTTCGACTAAAAAGCGCTTTGGAGTACGAAAATAATCGAAAGGCCGCACACCAGAGAAAAGAAGAAGAGCAAGAAAAAGTGGATCAGCTTTCAAAAGCTTACGCGAATGCCCAAAAATCCCTGATCTCATCTCAAAAAGACCTAACCGCATTAGAAGTGGACGATACCCTCAATGCTGACCAAGGACTCGATCCCGCAATCAAAGCCGCGGATGCAGCCGCCGCCCAGTGCAACCATCTCTATCCCAAGAAAAATGAATCCCTCACACCCGAAAAACCAGAGACCTTTTTTCGAAACTTCAGCCGGCAACTTTATACCAACCCGGAGGGCGATGCATCCGTAGCGGAGCATGTAGTTGTCATTCCAAGTGGCATTGATTTTTCAAAAAATCTGCCCGGAGGGCTCAAGGCTTCTGACTTTTTAGTCATCAGCGGAAAAGATGCTCCTAAAAAAGTTTGGGCTGTCAAAGAAAAGAAGTTTGACGAAGCAGTAAAAAAATTGATGGACGACTTTAACCAAACCGGATCTGATGCGCTTGACACCATTTACAAAGACAAGCTCACCTGGCTCAAAGAAGATCCCACCCGAGTTCCTGCAAATCGGCGTGGAGAAACAGGCCCACTCGCAAGAGAACTCCCAGAAAGCCCATGGGGTCCTCCTTATTGGGGTGTTTTGCCGGACGGAAAAATCGTTGGCGCCGAAACACACATTGCTGACTATAAGAGAACTGATGGGGCCAATGGCAGTGTCGATACCCGAGGGACCGAACGAAAATGGTCTTTTCTTGAAATGGATCTCAATGAAAAAAGATATCATCCTGATCAAAGCAGTTCGGCGCTGGTATTTCTCACCTCCCGCGAAGATGAAAAGAGCACGCTCCCAAAAATCGTTGATATGACCGAGCATTCAGGAAAGGGTCAGGGCGCTGGAGCTCATCTGCAAGACCTGTCTGAGCAACTCGAAGCTCTCGGCGTGAGCACCTTTACCTATCCGAGTGATCCCCGATTCAAACCTTGTTCGGGGGACCAGATCAAAGGACTCCCTCTTTTCTTTGACACTGCGGGAAAACCCTTTTCAGTGGATCATCAAGAAGCCGGTAATTATCGACAAGTCTTGATCGGCCAAAAACCTGAGAGCCTCTTAGAAATTGGGGACGAAGACGTCGCCCGGATCACAGCTCAAGCCGATGACGCCTTTTTTAAAGGCCGAATCAATAAAGTGACC
>JAHFAC010000203.1 GCA_023250755.1 Bacteriovoracaceae bacterium
ATCATTCTAAAATTTGCAGGGTCCAAGAATGAAAAAAGCCCATGCGCGGGGACGGTGATGATAAACGGCGCTCCGTCTGCGAGGATGCGGTGAGTTTCTTTGATGACTGCAGGGCGAAGTTCCTCCGGAATATGCTCCATCACCTCACAACAGATAGCGACATCGATGCTTTTGTCAGCAAGGGGAAGCGTATCTGCTGAGCCTTGGAAGACCTGGACCTCTTTGATTTTTACAAGTCTTTTTCTAGCCTCTTCGGCTGCCTGGGGGTTGATTTCTACTCCATAAAGGCGAGGAATTCCGAGCTCATGAGCATATCCAAGTGAGGCGCCTACGTTGCAGCCAATATCGAGAATCGATTGAGCGTTTTTAGGGAGGTAATGGAGTGCATGCCAGGGCGGAGGCCAAGAAGGGGAGGGGGATATGGCAGTGAGAGTCTGAGTTGTAGTGTGCATTCTCCCGATTCTATCGGGACTTATTCTGCCTGACAACCACCGATGCGGTAAAGAATTTGGGTTACGGTCACGGGGGCTTTAGAAGATGAAAGCACGTCAGAGCCAGCCGTTAAACAGGTATAAGTTTTGTCTTTATCCAGCTGATCCAGCGAGTTAGCTACGGGTTCATCCGCTGGCAAGATCTGCACCCAGGTCCACCAGATCTTCTCGCTGCTCTTGGGAGGGATGATTCCCCAAAAACCGGTGGCATAGAGCATGTCGGATGTGTTGATGGAGTAGGGATGGTACCCCAGCCGAACCTCTTTGGTTTCGAGGGCAGAAGCGGAGGTAGAAAGCATTGCAAAACTAAATATAAAAACAAGCTTTTTCATGATTTTCCTCTATCACGAAGTCTTGAGTCTTTCAAATTGAAGACTTCCTTCTCTTTCATAATAACGCCTGAGCGGAAGGTGTTCAGGCGCGTTCAGGTCAGGATCCTTTCTGAGCAGGTCTTGAACGTCATTTCTGGCTTTGAGTAACCAAGCCTGGTCTCTCACTAGATTGGCCAATTTAAAGGGAAGTGAACCCGATTGCCTAACACCCAAAAACTCGCCGGGTCCACGAAGTTCAAGGTCAGCCTCAGCAATTTGGAAGCCATCGCTTGTTTCTTCGAGAACATTTAAACGCTGGGTAGTGACTTCACCCGTATGAGCATGGGCAAAAAGAAAGCAATGGGACTGCACTGTGCCTCGCCCCACACGTCCTCTCAGTTGGTGAAGTTGAGAGAGTCCGAAGCGCTCCGCGTGCTCGACCGCCATCATTGTCGCATTTGGAACGTCAACTCCGACTTCAACCACGGTTGTTGAAACGAGGACTTGGAGCTCATTTTTTTTAAACTGATTCATAATAGAGGCTTTTTCATCAGGTTTTAACTGTCCATGCAGGAGACCTACTTTAAATTCTGGAAATACCTCTTGAGCTAGGCGGTTTGCCTCTTGGATCGCGGATTTTAAATGGGTAAAGCCCTCCGCTTCGCTTTCATGGATGAGAGGGTAGATAAAATAGGCTTGATGCCCTTTTTTGAGTTCTTGTCTGATTTTTTCATAAGCTTCATTTTTTGCCGAGCCCCAGAATACCCTGGTTTTTACGGGCGATCGTCCTGGAGGCATTTCATGAATGGTAGAGATCGAAAGATCGCCATAAGCAGTGAGGGCGAGAGTGCGGGGGATGGGGGTGGCGCTCATGATTAGCATATGGGGATGAAGAATGCGTCCAGAGCTTGGATCAAGCCGTGTCCCTTTTTTGCGCAAAGTTCTTCGCTGTTCAACGCCGAAGCGATGTTGCTCATCAATGATGATAAATGCCAAATCCTTGAATTGTACGGGTTGCTCAATGAGCGCGTGGGTTCCGATGAGAAGTAACGGCTCTCCGGATTCCAAGCGGAGTTGGATTTGCGTCCGCTCAGCGGAGGGGGTTTTTCCTGTCAGGAGAACGGTGTTCAGTTTTTTTCCAAAAATATGTGAGGCATTGGTGTAATGCTGTTCAGCTAATATTTCGGTCGGAGCCATGAGCGCTGCTTGTCCACCTTCAGCCAAAACGGTGCCTGCAGCAAGA
Organism: Bacteriovoracaceae bacterium; assembly: GCA_023250755.1. Lineage (GTDB taxonomy): Bacteria > Bdellovibrionota > UBA1018 > UBA1018 > UBA1018 > JAHFAC01. The sequence goes on from JAHFAC010000203.1 coordinate 2,046, forward strand.
AAGGCAACCGCGGTCTTGCCACAGCCCACATCGCCTTGAATGAGGCGATTCATCGGATGAGGTTGTGAGAGGTCAGCTAAGATTTCTTCAACCGCTTTTTTTTGATCTAGGGTGAGTCGAAAAGGCAGAGAGTGAGTTAGGTCCTTTGTGGCATTGGAATCGGTCGAAACGTGGAATGCAGTCGCTGCTTCACGCTCCATATGGAGACGTTGCCGGAGCACTAAGTACTCGAATTTAAAAAATTCTTCATAAATCAGTCGCCAATGTGCAGGAGTGTTGAATGCGACGAGTTGGTCAACGCCGTGGATGTTCATCTCACTAGATGTACTTTCGGGGGGGAAATGGATTGTCCTAACGGCTTCTGAAAGTAGCGGAAGTTGGTGCTGGCCTCGGTAGTGAAGGGGGAGATCTTCGCTCAAGAGTCGAGAGTATTTTTCGAGTGCCTCCCAGAGGATTTTTCGCAAGACACGGGTGGGGACTCCTTCAATTTCAATGTACACAGGTACGATCCGCCCGACACTCGCTACATCTGTGCCTGGTTTCCAAGTGATTTCAGGATGTACGATTTCACGCTGATTCATGAAAAATTTTACGACGCCCGTGACAATCACTTGAGCATTGGGGGTGAGACGGGTCTCAAGCCCGCGGGGAAGATGAAACCATTTGAGCGAGAGCGTATCTTTTCCATCTGTTCCGTCAGTGCATCGGGTTTCAAAAAAGAATCGCCCAGACTGGCGCATGGGGATTTTACGCGAAGAAAGAATGCGAACCGCAACGGAGGCTTTTTGCCCTTCGGTGAGTTCTTGAATCGCGAGCAGGCGGGTGCGATCTTCGTAAGCGCGTGGAAAAAAAGTGAGCAAATCACGGATCGTTTTAATTTCTCGGTTGTTGAAAATCGCAGCAAGCCGCGGACCTACGCCTTTGACAAACTGAACGGGCGTATCCAGACCGCCTGGGCGGCTAGCAGTACTGGACTTTGATGATGGTGTAGTGGATTTGTCCTTTGGGAGCATGGACCACGACTTCGTCCCCTTCGATTTTACCGATGAGAGCCCGGGCGATCGGTGAAGTGATGCCGATTTTTCCGTTTTTGATATTAGCCTCATCGACTCCGACGATTTTGTAAGTGAGCTGTTTTCCTGATTCCTCTTCTTCGACAACCACTGTTGCGCCAAAAACAACCTTGTCAGTTTTAATGGCCGAAGTATCGATCACTTTTGCACGGACGAGCTTGCCATTGATATCTTGAATCCGGCCTTCAATGAAAGATTGACGCTCTTTGGCGGCAGAGTAATCGGCGTTTTCAGAGAGGTCTCCGTGCCCCCTGGCGATCTCGATTGCCTTGACCACTGCTGGGCGGTCAACAGTCATTAAGCGTTTCAGCTCTTCTTCGAGCTGTCGCTTACCTTCGACGGTCATGGGAACTTTTTCTTCTACGGCGCTAGGCGTTACTGGAACCATAAGTTTCAAGAGGTAACACAAAGTGGGGAGAATGCAACTGGCGTCAGCTTTTTGACGCGTACAGTCTAAGAGTGTCATTTCCGAAATGTAAGATATGGATTGGGCTGTCCTGCGCCGTATTCAAGTGTTTTGTGTTTTTTATCTTTCGGTTGTGACTATTTCCGTTTTTGCGGGTTCACCAGGTCACAATAGTAATCCGACTGTTTTGAGGCCTGTTGAAAACTGCCTAGCGAAGACGTTCTTAGAAAATAGATCTGGTACATCTCGTATAGTCATAATGATCACGGGCCCGACTTCTGTTGGAAAAACAGCAGTTGTTCAAGGTCTAGCCATGAGTGAAAAGGGTCACGTTATTAACGCTGACAAGATGTATTTTTTCTCCGGAAATTTTTCAATTGGAACGGGTATCAGAGATCTCTCGAGTTTGCTTAGGGATCGTGCACATTTGTACCGAATACTTGGACCCAACTCTGATTTTCTCAGTGAAACAGAATATATCGTTGAAGTAGAAAGAGTATTAAAAGGAATCGATGATCAATCTCCTGTGTTTTTTGATGGGGCATCGAAGAATTACCTGGCACCTCTTGATCAAGCCATTCCGAGAATGATCAAAATCGGTCTTAAGTGGCCAGAAAATTACAATATTGAAAATACAATCAGAGCCCGGGTTGAGCGGGCAGTAAAAGCAGGATTGATTGAGGAAACACGACAGCTTATCGCAGATGGTTTGGAAAAGAGCATTGTTTTTCAAAAAAGTCCAGTCTATCAAATTGTTGCAAATTATCTCAAAAATAAATTCACTCTAGAACAAATGAAGTCGCAGCTTATCATTGCAGGTATAGAAATTGGAAATTCTCAATATCAGAGTTTAAGGCGGCTTTCGAGAGTGATTTGGGTGGACTCAAATCCAGAAAATCCCGAAGAAGCGATCCAAAAAATTCGAGCGATTATGGCCGAGGCTAGAGAAACTGGGGCTGTGATGATTGGAAAATCCATTTCATCA
>JAHFAC010000204.1 GCA_023250755.1 Bacteriovoracaceae bacterium
GAAAAAAATACGCAAGAAGCCCTGGTCATAGACGGAAGCGCTTCGATGCTGACTGAGCAATGCACAGCCTTCACTCTCACTCGCGTCAATTCGAGCAATTTTTCAAACACGATCCCTGTCCACCTGGATCGAAATCCCTCTGTAGGTCCAGATGATCCCACCTTTTATCAAGATAAGGATTGCACCACTCCCATCAATTCTCTTAGCGTCCCAGGAGACTCCAGCATTATCGATTTTTTTGTTAAAGCCCCCACGCCTCAAAACGTGACCTTGATTGCCAGCTCTGATCTTTCTGAAGTCGTCCCAGGAAAACTTGAAGTTCAAATCAAAACGCCAAGCCCCTCACTCGATCAGGGTGTCTCGTACTGAGTGTTGAGAATAATAATCTCAACACGGCGATTGGTGGCCTTGCCCCACTCATGACTCGCATTAGTTAGGGGTCGAAAATGTGAATAACCTGCAATTCCAATTCGCTTCGGGTCAAAGCCAAAGCGCTTGAGCCAGTATTTCGCAACCCAAGCTGCACGCGCGGCTGAAAGTTCCCAATCGCTGGAGTAACTCTCGGTCTTTGCTTCGGAGGGATCGGTGTGCCCTTCAATTCGAACAAGACGTTTTGTTCGCCCGAGAACTCTGCCGATTCGATCGAGCATCGGCTGCATATCTTGACGGACATCCACCGCACCCTGATCAAAAAAATCCTTGGCAGCCAGCCTGACGACCAAACCCCGGCTATCAAATTGCATTTGCATCTTATCTGAAAGATCTGTGACTCCGAGTTCAAGGCTAATCGTCTCTTCGAGAAGCTCCTTGACCTCCTGGAGTTGAGGATCGGGGTCCGATGCGGTATTGGTTTTTCCGGCCGGAAGATTCATGATCCTGCCCCCCGGGGGCTCAATGGCCTCCATGGGATTAGCCGTGCTCCCACCCGAAGATCCACCGATGTCAATCATTCCAACAGGGCCCGCAGCAGCGAATGCCACCTTTAAACTTTGCGAGACCTTCTTGAATTTTGAGATATCTGCCTGAGAGATGGCGTACATGACGACAAAGAAAGCAAAAAGCAAAGTGATGAAGTCAGCGTAAGAAACCAACCATCGCTCAAGGTTGACGTGCTCCGGGTGTTTTTTCTTCAAGCTTTTTTATCTCCATGGCCCTCGGTTCGACGAAGGTGCTCTTCAACAAAAACTTCCATTTTCTCCTGAAGAAAGTGAGGATTCAACCCCTCTTGGATCCCAATCACCCCCAAGCGCACGACTTCTTTTGTCATCTGCCTTTGAGCGGCCTTGCGTTTGAGTTTTGTTCCCCAAGGAACCAAGAACAGATTGGCAAGAGCCACGCCATACACCGTAGCGACGAAGGCCACGGCGATACCTTCGCCGATTTTAGAGGGATCGTTCAACATTGACATAACGTGAATCAGTCCCAGCACGGCTCCGATAATTCCGATCGTTGGAGAGAAACCGCCTGCGCCTTCGTAGACCTTGCCGGCGGACTCCTCTTCTTCGAACGCAAGGAATATCTCCGTGTCGATAATCTCTTTAACCGTATTGGGCTCAAAGCCATCAATCACATACTTGATCGTTTTTTTAAAAAGTGGGTTTTGAATCGAATCCCGTTGGCCTTCAACCGCGAGCACACCTTCTTTGCGGGCAATCGTTGCAATGCGAACGATTTCATCAATCGCTGGGCGAACATCCAGATCTATGTTCTTGTATATGAGTGGAAAAAGTTGAAGCGCCTTTTTGATGTCCTGAGTTGGAAAAGCAACCAGAGTCGCCCCCAGAGTGCCCCCAACCACAATCAATGCGGCCGTGCCCTGCATGATCTGGTGCATATGCCCGCCCTCAAGGAGCTGGCCCCCAACCACCGCCCCGACACCCATCAGACTTCCTATCAGTGATGCGAGATCCATATGCGTATTTTCCTATTCTCTTTAACTATCTTCCTATCGAAGGAGGCTCCTGATACAGGCGCTTTCGATAATCCATAGTGCGCTGAATGATTTCTTCAGTTTTTTCGAGAACCATATACTTCTCACCCGTTGTCAAAGTAATGAGCGTATCTGGGGTGGACTCGATCGTCCTGATCCATTCACAATTGAGGACAAACTTTTTTCCGTTTAATCGACTGACTTCAATCATTTTGCATGTTTCTCTGCATCAACCCTCTACAGCCCCCTGTTTGCCCTGCTATTCTTTTAGTGTAACCTCAATGAGGAAGGAGTCAAATGCCCGAATTCGGAACTCAAACTGTTGAAGTCAGAGGGATCTCAGCCTTTGACCAACCGGCAGGCCTCCTCGTGCGTTTTTTGGCTCTTTTGATCGATGGTGCCTGGATTTTGGCTCTTTTTTATTTTGTAATTCGAGTCTTTGACCTGTCTCCCATCCCAACGCTCACAATTCTTCCTCTCATCATTCCAATCCCGATTTTAATTTGGATCCTTCAGCAGATTTTTTTCGGAGGAACTTTGGGCCAGCTCCTTTGGCGCCTCCGTGTTTTAGGCCCAGAAAAAAGAAGACTGCGATGGAAGACCCTTTTTAAGTCACGCGTCTACCAACATGAAAAACTTTCTCTCCCGATCGTGGCAACCGCCACTTTCCTGACGATCCCTTTGTTGGCTGGTTCCACTTGGTGCGTTCGTGAAGCCCTCTGGAAGCACTCTCTTTTTGCGCAAGCAGACTCTTTGGAACTCGAACCTTTTTTCCCCCAGGCCGCCGACTCCACGCGCTGGATGGTCATCCCCTTTTTTTACGCGCTCGGGGCTTGGCCAACCCAGTTTTTAGGGCAACCTGTTCTTTATCAATTTCCTTATATGAAAGGGCCGCCGAATCGCTTCGTTGAAAACCTGATTGCACGTTGGTCTCCACCGGAGATTCAACTCACAATCGAGGGGCCACGGACGCCGGGGCCTCGAGAGCACTCAATTCTACTCAAATCTTGCCTCACTCAACCCTGGTTCCAGTCCTTGGAATGCCTCCACCATCGTGAACTCTCCATCATGCGCCACATTCAAGAAATTCGATCCATTGCACCCACCGACTGGACGCTCAGATGGTTCCACGTCGGGCATCCGGCTCTCCCAGAGTCGGAACAGCTCCAGGGGATCTACCTGAGTGCGCATAACCAATTCAGGGCCCAAGACCGCTTTATTTTAATCACCCCTCAAGGAACTCATCAGGCCTTTATTTTAAATCGCCCGTTAAGCGAATCGGGAGACACCGCCTATAAAACATTAGTAGAAGCGATTCGAAGCCAAAGAATCTCCTCTCAACTTGCTCCCGGACGCGCCTGGGTCGACCAACGACTGAGAAGCCTGACTTTGGAGGGCATTCAAAAAGAGAAAGATCAAAATAAATTCTTAGCTGAAATTTCTGAAACCCAAGCCCTTCTCCTGGGTAAAATTTCAGTCGACCCTCGAACCTTCGATAGTTATTTCCATCTCGGAGGCACATCCCTCCTTTTGAGTCAGCAAGCAATCAAAAGCAAAAACCCAGAATGGGCTGCAATAGCAAAAGCCACGATTTACTCGACTCTCAGATACGCACAAGACATTGATCCAAAAGATTCTAGAACTGAGCAACTGCGTAAAATCTGGCAAGAAATTGAGAAATACTAGGGGTTGTCCTTATTTTGGTTTCGAGCGAGAGGTCGAGAGCTTGAGCCGAGACGAGAAAACTGAAGAAAAACGCGCAGAGGCGTACCCTCTGCGGTACGTTGAGCACGTTTTTCGAAGTTGACGAAGTCGCAGGCCAAGCTCTCGACCTCGCAGCCGAAATTCAAAAATGAGGACAACCCCTAAGGTTGTGTCCGGCGCGACTCAGTATTTTTTTTCCTCTTTTTTGACGAGAATAGTGAAAGAGGGGGAAAATCCATGAGCAAGGTGCACATCATCACTCTGTTTTCTATTGCACTGGCCTCATGCCTCAGTTCTACCACCAATACGAAAATTACTTTACCTACTCCCAGTACGGTTCCAGCTGCATCAAAACCAGCGCCGGGCCCAAGAGCCGTTCGTTTTATTCTCAGAAAAACAGAAAGAGGAGAAAGGTCCAAAGGAAGTTTTGACGAATCGCCAGCAGGGGGTACCCGACCTGAATCCGGTCAGCTTGCCCTTCGAGCTTTCAATACGGATGGTACGGTGTTAGCCGATGACCCGAGTTCACTCAATTGGCCCCAATGGATTTCAAAAGTCGAACTCGGGATCAGTGGTGTCAATAATCCTTCTTCTCCTCAAAGCGCCTGCGCGCGATTTGCGGATTCGAATGAAAATGCGAGTTGTGCCTTTGCTGCCTCAGGTTCTAGTTCACAGGTTTTTAATTGCAATGCCCCCTCATCCTACTACCGCGTCAGCGAAGCAGATTGTCTAAAATCACCGCCCGCTCGTGGAACCGGAGGTCCTAGCGACGGCGTTTACCTCAGAGTGACGTTTAATCGAGATCCTTCAGTCCTCGCGACTTTTGAAAATGTATTGGCGGTAGTAGACTATTCAGCAGCCCAT